>JBICHS010000246.1:0-14341 GCA_043101135.1 Phycisphaeraceae bacterium JB051 | reverse complement strand
TGCACCACGCCTGATGGCTTTTACCAAATGGGATCGGCCGCATCGCTCCAAGACCCGGGGGGCGTCACGCGTCAATGATTACTTTAACTATCTCAGTGAAACCGCAGCAGACTTTTACCGTGATGCGACGCAACATATTCGATCGCTTGGCTATAAAGGCTTGGTGCTTGGTTCACATGAACTTTACGGCCCCGCTAATCAGTATGCTGAGATTCAGGATGGACGCGTGCTTGCGGCGCATCTCTATGCCAACGGCAACACCGTCTTCAACGCACGTCCCGGTGTCACCGGCGGTGAACTCGAAGGCGTGGACCTCCGCGTCAACAACTGGTTCTCCAACATCCCACGTGTCAAAGCGCAAGGTGTTGCAGCTGTCAACGGTGAATGGACCGGCGGGACGTTTACCCAACGCGCGGATGTGAACATGGCGGTGGCAACCATCTCCAGTTACCAGAACATCACCCAATCACTGCACTTCACCTTGGCACACCGTTGGCGTGGCGAACGCATGCCTGACTTTGACTACACCTTCCGTTACATCGGTTACAAAAAGAAAATCTCCCGATCATTCAGCTCACTGCATGACTTCCCGTGGATGGCAACCAACCGCATCATCGCGCCCATGTTCATTCGCCAGGACATCTCCCGTCCTAAAGTCAATGTGCATATCGCCTGCTCAGCAGTTGATCGGATGGAGCAAAATCTTCACGCACCCGGTAAAGCCAACGGCACGGGGAGTATCGGTGGGCTGGCGCTCTTCATGCCCATGATCCATGATGTGAACAACTACTTTTTTGATGAAGTCTACGATGGCAAAGCGGATGTCGTTTTTACCACAGGGCGTAGTGCTTCAGGTGATTACAGCAACGCAAAACATGCTGTGATTCTCGGTGACAATCCTTACAACGATCCTTATCGCAAGTCGCGTGACCTGGCGTATCCTGTCCGCAAGATTCATCCTGCAGTCAAGATCGCCAAGCTCGATAAGCCCACCACATTCACACTCACCAAACCCTGGAAGACGGACACAACGATCAGCTTCCCATCGTTGGAAGCAGCAATCGACATCAAGAGTATCCCCGCAGGCAGTTCACCGATTGGTGTCAGTGAAGACAAGAAGTACACGCTCGGTTGGATCAACGATCGCAACGTGATCTTTCCCAATGCAGGCAGCTTTGACAAGAAGACCAAGGACGCGCGTTGGTTGATCCGTTTGTACCTGCATGCTGCCAAACGCTGGGGCATTCCCACAGCGGATAATGATGCTGAAAATACATGGTACACCTCGGACACCGGCGAACTGACATTCGACTGGGGCCGTGGCACGCTGGTGGTCGATACCCCTAAAACACAGGGCTTTTCCGGTCTCATGGGTTGGCGCGACAACAACAAAACCGACAACCTGCAATGTGATATTGACATGCCCTATGGCAACGTGCTCATCACATCTGCTGACAACAAGCCCATTAACCAATCACAACGCATGATTCTTACTGCTGCCGGCCGTATGAAGAACACCGGCATGGAAGTCGGCCCCAACAAGGCAGGTAAAACCGTGGTGCTCAAAGCCGGTAAAGCGCCCTGTTTTGTCGAAGGCCTGCGTGGGCAACTTACCCTTAAGTCCAACATCGCATCCAGGCTGCATGTCTATGCACTGGACTCCAGAGGGCGTCGCATTGGCGAAGTTCCCGTTAGCCGTAGTGGCAGCAACATCAAGCTCCAACTCACCCCGCGTTGGCAGACCATCTGGTTTGAGGTCGCAACGCAAGGCTTTGATGCGCCGGTCAATGAAAAATTTGCTGGCTTCCCAACCGATCTGGCATCACGTTCAACCCAGCCGCCTGCAGCGCAGCTTATGGATGCCCAGGAACTTTTCGTCCGATCTGCGAAAGCCAAGCAGGTTGATGATACGGAAGTTCAACAGGGGGATATTCGGTTTACATCCGCAGACTTTTCCCAAAGTAAATTCCCCTTTGCTTACGTCAACGCCAAGGCAAACAAAGCCACTGACAGTGATGGCAAGTATTCAAAGATCACCTTCGGCAAAGTCAATCAGGAATGGTTCGGCGGGTGCTTTGCAAATCTCACTGCACCGCAAACCAAGCCGGAGAATTGCAAAGGCATCATCCTTTACTTCAAAGGTGATGGCACCCAGCCGCGCGATGCTTTCCTGACGTTGACCTGTGAAGGTGGCTTGAAATACAAGTCCAAACAGATCAACTACATCTTCGAAAATGACCAGTGGCATGATGTGCTGCTCACCGCGTCAGACTTCAAACTTCAGAAAAAATCGGCCAAGGGTAAAACCGATATCCCCGAATCCATTGATTGGTCCACGGTTAAGCGCATGGACTTCGGCGTGGTCGGCCCGATCATGAACAGTGCAGCCGTTGGCAACTTCAAACGCGTTGAGTTCCTGCTGGAGAAACCTGCGGACAACAGTTCAATTGCCAAAGAAGAACTGATGAGCATGATGCCCAAAGTCCAAAAGCCCAAGACGTCTGCCATTGAAATACCACTTGTTTTAAAGGGGAAAATAAACATTGACGGCATGCCCGATGATAAGCTTTGGGCGCAGTCTTTCGGTCTTGCCATGAATGAAGACAACGTTCCTGATTGGCATTTCTTCGGTTCGCATGTTGTCTTCGGCAGTCAACTCAATGATGAAGGCGCGACGTATTGGATGGTCGCGACGCAACAGGGGTTGGCCTTGCTGGCGCACATCGATAAGGGCGGCTTGCCCATCGCGACTGAGAAATCGGACTGGTACATGGGCGATTGTTTGGAAGTCTTTTCGGATGTGAGCAACGAAGGCAAGAAGCCCACGAAGCAGTTGTTCCTGGCATACAGTCGACCCGGAAGCCCGTTTGCTGCTGCCAGCGATTCGAACATCCAAATTGCACGCACACCGACGGACACCGGCTACCTGCTCGAAGCGATGATCCCCTGGTATACGCTGGGTTTCAAGTCGCTTCCCGACAGTACATTCGGCTTGGAGTTTCAGGTCGACTTCGCACGACCGGGATTAGGCAAGACGTTACAAATGACCTACGGCACTGGCACCAATGAAGCATGGTCCAGCGCAGCTCATTATCTGAAGGTGACCCTCAAACAGCCGTGAAATTCGTTACTCTTTCACTGTGGTCTCTGACTTGCCCATGAGAACGACTTTGCTTTTGTGCGATTCATCAGACGTCTTACCTTTGGGGGGCAGGGGGATGTCCAGAAACTCGATGCCATGACCCCATGGTGGTGTAAGGTGTTCGTCACGCGCTTCCCAGTCTTTGTTGGGGACAAGGCGGATCGAGATGGTTTTCTGCTCAGGTATGATCGTGCAGCGTGCACCGAAACGACTGTTATTATAGGCAGGCTTGGTGATGTTCATGTCATCGTAGAGATAACGCTTGTCGCGTTGCCAACGCCCATCAATCAGATACATGGGGATATAGTCCACGTTGGTCGCAACTTCGTGAAAGCCAAACGTCATATGGACACGATCGCTTTTCTCGTCTCGTTTGATGGCCCTGAGTTCAATCTTTTCAGCCATTTGATCTGCGATGGATGTGTCCATATTAAACGGGACATCGTATGGGGCATTGACTGCAACGCCATCTCGCCGGAGTTGACCTCCCCAATAGGTTGAAATGTCCTTTTGCAAATCGGCGACATCCTGACTGGGGCGCAACACCACGCTGGCAGTATCGGAAAGGTCAAAATGCTTGCGAGATCGGATGCGATGCCAACGACGTGACTGGTCTTGATCCCAGTGCAGCGACCCGACTTCATATTCCTGTGAGCCATCGATGATGAGGACATTCATGGCCAGGTTCACCGGCACGGTTTCCATGCGCAGCCAGACTTTGGTGAAGAATTCATCGGTGACGATTCGTGTCTCCAACCACGCTTGATCCATGGTCTGCTGATGTTGCTCGTCGGTGATGAAGTTGTCGATGATCGCGTTTTTGTCTTTGATTGTAATGCTCTTGATGTACTGCTTGGTGATATCAAAAGGTTGGTATTTGCTATCACTTGGGAAGGTGATGTGCATCGTGCGGCTGTACGTCAGTTGATAGGTTCCGGTGGTGATTTTCTTCAATGGGCCACGGCTTAAATCCAGAGATTCTCCTGTCCCTGAACCTGTTGTATGTTTTGCTTCATAGACCTTGTCGGACGTAGCGATTTTTTTGATCAATCGATCATCGAGCAGAATGCGATGATCCTTTGTTTGGTAGAAATACCCATGCTCATCGCCAATGGTATGGATAGTAAATTGGCGTCCTATAGGGATAGACTTTCTCTGGCGGAAGGTTGGTTTTATCTCAAGTTCCAATTCAATGGACGTATCGACAAGCTGCTGTATTTGCGATTGGGTGAACATTTCGAATGCCAGTAATTCATCCATGATTTGCCGCCACCTGAACTTCATGTTCCAGGCATTTTGGTCGGTACGGAATTTGATGATGTGATCAATCAGCTCAGCGTACTGGCTTGGTGTGAGTGCATGTTCTCGAACGCGGGTTGATAATTCCATCGTGTTGGAATCTTTGCCGGCCTTGGTATTGAACTCGCTGATTGCGTCACGGATCACCCATGCTGTGGGCTTGAATTTGAGCCACGCATTTTGCTGGTGAATCATGTAGCCAACACGTCCCGTTAGCCCCAATGCAAGAATGCAGAGCAGAATGCCGGTGGCCAGTAGTGGCCAGGACGTTGTCCTGTTCCCCTGAGCGATGGCCTTGGGGGAGGTTAGATCGCTGCCACATTCCGGGCAGTTGGTTTGTTTATTGGTGATGCCGGTGAGTTGATAGTCACAGTGTCGGCAGTGGGGGTGTCGGCCACGCCGTTTTCTGCGTTTGGCAAAGTAGCAGAGATAGCCCCCCAGTCCCAGAAGACACAGTGAAAAGATGACTATTGGCAGGCCAACCCCGGTAGCGAAATGCGTCGAATTCATGCTTGTCAGTATAGATGGCTCAACACTATTTTACAGGACGATTTGGTCTGCTTTGGCGTTCCTACACCTTCAGGGCTAAAGCGGCTATGATAGTGTCTGGTAATTCATTGATTGAGACCTGAAAGAAACCTCATGAAAATTCTGCTGGCTAATCCGCGTGGCTTTTGTGCGGGCGTGAACATGGCGATTCAAACCGTCGAAGAAGCGCTCAAGATCGTCGGTACGCCGTTGTACGTCTATCACGAAATCGTCCATAACCGTCACGTTGTCGATCAGTTCGTCAAGGAAGGCGTCGTCTTTGTGGATGGCATTGAAGATGTCCCTGCCAACTCCACGGTGATCTTCAGCGCCCACGGTGTTTCGCCTGCGGTGCGCAATGCTGCCAAGAAGCGCGGTTGCACGATGATTGATGCCACCTGCCCGCTGGTCACCAAGGTGCACATGGAGGCGATCCGCTACGCCAAGCAGGGCTACAACATTCTGCTCATCGGTCATGCCGGCCATGATGAAGTCGAAGGCACCGTCGGGGAGGCGCCCAACGCGATCACCATTGTGGAGTCGCCTGAAGATGTTGAAAATCTTCCTTTCACCACGGAAGACAAGATTGCCTACATCACACAGACCACGCTTAGCCGCGACGATGCAGAGCGAATCATGGGGGCTATTCTTAAGAAATACCCCAACGCAAAGGTCCCGCCGTCCGAGGACATCTGTTACGCGACGACCAACCGCCAGGACGCCATCCGCAGCGGTGCTTCCGATGCCGACATGGTCTTGGTGGTGGGCTCCAAGAACAGTTCAAACTCCGTACGCCTGATGGAAATCGCTCATCTGGATGGCACGCCCGCCAAGCTCATCGACGATAAGTCCGAGCTGGATCACGAGTGGTTCCATGCTGATCAAACGGTGGTCATCACCGCAGGTGCATCGGCACCGGAGCATCTGGTGCAGGAGATCGTCAGCGAGTTGTTGGATCAATATGGTGGCGAGGTAGAAGAATTTTACTTCGTCGAAGAGGACATGCATTTCAACCTGCCGGTGACGTTACGCGTTTTGCGTGGCGATCAGAAAACGGTGGGGGCTTAGGTTAATCGGTTCGTGGGGGGGGGAGTCATGCATCGATTGGCAGTTGTCAGTTTGTTTGTCGCCATGGTTTTGTCCGGTTGTCATCCCTTTGTCTTACTTCCAGAATCAGAAGTCATGGTGGAAGTCAAAGGGCGATACATCCATGAATTTGAAGTCCAACGCTTTAAGCCGCAAGGATCGTTGGATGACTGGTGGTTGACATGGAACGATGCGTTTTGCGAGCAATGGGATGCGGCCACCGATGGCTACTGCGTGCCGGTTTGGGTGCATGTCAAAGGTAAAAAAATCGGGCCAGGTCTCAAAGGGCACCAAGGCCGATACCTGTATGAATTACAGGTCACCGAGGTCATTGAAATGCGGCTTCCCGAAGGAACCACGTTTGAGGATAAGACACGTTTAATCATAGTTGACAAACAGCCGTAATCTGTAAAAATATACGGCTCAAAACCAAGCAGCTTCGGAGAGATGACAGAGCGGTTGAATGTGCTAGTCTCGAAAACTAGTGTGGACTCCGGTCCACCGTGGGTTCGAATCCCACTCTCTCCGCTTACACGTAAAAATCTCTCGCATAAACACTTGCATCGATTAAAAGATGCCTGTTGATGCGGGAGATTTTTGCATTTACGAGGTTGTTGAAAAACGCGATGTGCCTGCAGGTGCCTGAGTACCCGCCGGTAATGTGGGTTACATCTTGATCTGCACCACTTTGTTTTCGCTGCATGACTGATACCCAGCGTCGATCACACGAAAGCAATTGACGATATGCTCAAGCGTGATCGTGGGCTGGGTTTGGGATTTGATGGCATTGACGAAGTCATTGACAAGGCATTGGCCGGCACTGATGCCGTATGGGACAAAGCGTGCCTGATCCGATTGGTAACAGTTGTAGCCGTAGCCCAAGCCCTGTTCAATATTGAGAACGCCTTCACTACCAATGACCTGCATGCTGCAGTCGGTGGCGAGTTGTGTCTGAGTCGTGGTGCGACCGACAAGCAATGTGCCAACCCCACCTCCTTCAAAGGTCAAACTCAGCAGAGCCATGTCTTCAACACCGTGCTTTTTGTAACGCTCGTAAAACATGGCATCCATGCGGGCGAACACATGCGTGATATTGCGGCCAAAGAATTTGAGCATGGCCAGGATGCCATACGGGCCGAAGTTGGCTAACTCACCACGCTTTTCGCTGGCACATTGTTCCTCAGAGAGAATGTACTGCGGGCCACGGGGTTGCAGGAATTGGAAGTGGGCGGCATGCGGCGTGCCGATGGCACCCTGTGTCACCTGCTCGATGGCAGGGCGAAACGCATTGGAGAAAACCGTGGCAGGGATGGCGGTCGTGAATCGAATGCCTGATTCGCGGACAGCCTTTGCCAATTGATCCAAACCGTCACCGTTGCTGGCGACGGGTTTTTCACACAGCACATCAATGCCATGCGTTGCACATGTGATGACAACAGATGGATTCTGGCTAGGGGATACCGCAATACTCACAGCATCAATGTGCTGTTCTTCAAGCATCTGACGAAAGTCCGCGTAGTACGGCACGTCGTGCGAGGCCGCAAAATCCTTAGCAACCTGACGTGCTTGATCCGTAATGCCTGAGACATCACCAACGCCAACAAGCTGTGTTTGGGGATGCTCCGCGAGAAGACGACCATAGTCCATTTGATGGCCATGCGAAAAACTGATCAAGGCAATTTGTAACGGCTTAGTCATGGTTCACCTCCACTGGCTGACCGGAACGAAACGACGCAACAGCAGCAAGGACACCCGCGAGTACATCTCGGGAAAAATCAGGGCAAACGGGTACAGGCTTTTTCTGCATGATCGCGTCAGCCAGTTCACGAATCATCGCTGCAAAGTTGTCTTCCTCAGGCGTCATATACATATGCGAACCAGGGAAATGAATACCATCTTTGTTGAACAGGCTGACACTCAGATCATTGGATGGTGACATCACGATCGTGCCTTCCGTTCCCACGACATGCAATCCAGTGCCGGGCATGGAATATCCTTGTGGCTGCATCATTCGGTTTTCTTCAAACAGCCCCATTGCGCCTTTGGTAAAGCGGACATTGATCGAAAAATACTCCCAAAGAGGCACACCTTTCTGGCCTGGATGTCCTACGGTGTAAACATTCTGAGGCTTGTCCTCAAGTAGCCAGCTTAGAAGATCCAATGAGTGCATGGCATTGTGAACCAGCAGGTGATCGACCTCATCTGCCGAGGCTGCTTGAGGCCAGTGTTCCGGGCGCCAGAATGACGGGCAACCACCATGCATACGAGCGAAGACCGGTTGACCGATATCCCCATGGTGCACACGCTTGACGATGTCCTGGCATTTGGGAATCCATCGCATTGATTGGACACACATCAGTTGCACCTTGTTTTGCCGGGCAACTTCAATCATCCGCTTTGCGTCATCGGTACAGGTGGCCATCGGCTTTTCAACCAGAACATGTTTGCCATTCTGCATGGCAGTGATTGCCAGTGAGGCATGCGTATGATCCGGTGTGACCAGGTCAATCAGGTCAATGTCCGGGCATTCAAATAACTGCTTTGCCGATGTGAAATAGTTTTCAACCTGATGCTGTTTGGCAAAAGATCGAGCTAGCGATTCGTTGATATCACAGACGGCATGCAACTTTGTATTGCCAGTCCAGCCATGTGCCTTGGCATGGTTGTGTGCCACGCCATTGCAGCCGATTTGTCCAACCCGAATGATGCCGGGTGTTAAATGAGACATGTTGGTTTTCCTGATGTGTGTTGTTGGGGCAACCTTCAACACCTTTTTAAACAGCCATACACGTTTACGGTCAAGGCATTGATTTCATCACAGGTTGATTGTCGGCATAAACCAAATCACAACCTTTCATGAGTTGTGCATGATTGATGGTGATCAATGGATGTGGCTTGCCATTGACATGAAACTGCCCGTGATGCGTGATGATATCTGTTGCTGCGTTGTGAATGTGTATTGAATTGGATGAGCCTGTGTGCAAGGTGGCCTTCTCAACGAGAGGTTTGCCCAATGTGTATTGGCCGCTGGCAAGACATGTCGGGTAAAAGCCCAAAGCGCTGAGCACATACCATGCGGACATTTCGCCGTTGTCTTCATCGCCGGGTAATGTGTCAGGCGTGTATAGCTCGGTGAGAACGCGCTGAACCCATGCATTGGTTTTGTGCGGTGCGCCGGCATGTGCCATCAGATACAGCATGTGATGAACGGGTTGATTACAGTGTGCATATTGGCCGAACGGGACGCGAGCCATTTCGGTCATCTCGTGAATTTCGTAGTCGTAACCGCCGATGTTAAATCGCGGTTCGTCGAGCAACATGGCTTCCAAACGCTGAATCAGCACGTCATTGCCACCGAGTAAATCCGCCAATCCTTGCGGATCATGTGGAATCGCCCAGAGGTAATGGTTTGCACAACCTTCGCAATAGGGGCCGCCCCAGTCATAGGGATCAAACGACTCAACCCTGCTGCCATCCGCATTTTTCCCACGAAAATAGCCGATTTTTGAATCAAAGAGTTTGCGATAATTCATCGCGCGTTTGGCAAAGTGATGTGCGTCATCATGCTTGCCAAGCGTGCGTGCCGCCTGACTGATGGTGTAATCACAGTACGCAAAGTCCAGTGTTTCGGAGACGCCATGATGCACGCGGTCTGCTGGGACATAACCGAGCTTCAAATAATCCGCGATGCCGTTGCGACCATAGGTGCCAGCTTCATCACCGACCTGCGTCGCGCTTTGGATGATGGCTTGATAGGCAAGGTCATGGTCAAAGCCTTCTGTGCCTTTGACGATCGCGTCCGCAAAAACGGCTTCGGCATGTGAACCACACATCGCGTTGCGGTAGCCGGGACTGGCCCACTTGGGAAGCCATCCGCCTTCGCGATAGGCGTTAAGCCAGCCTTGAAGCAATTGGCTGTAAGCCTGCGGGTACACCACCGAAAGCAGCGGGTAAAGCGTGCGATGCACATCCCAGAAACCTTGATCTGTGTACAACAGGCCGGAATGGATTTTATCGTCGTACGGACTGTAGTGATGGAGTTTGCCTTGATCGTCTATTTCGTGCAGGCCACGTGGAAATAGCAGGCAGCGATACAGGGCGGTGTAAAACGTTCGACGGATGGTTTGGTCACGCGTTTGAATTTCAACATGATCAAAAAGTTTTTGCCAATGTTCGTCGGCTTGTTTGCGGATTTGTTTTGGCGATTGATTGGCCAGTTCACGGTCCAGATTCAGAATCGCCTGATCAAGACTAATAAACGAACTTGCGATACGTGCATTGACATTGGCAGTGTTATTATCATCAAATTGCACATAAGCAAAGGCGTTTTCGCTGCCATGCGTTTGTTGTGACATCACGCAAAGATCAGCTGTCCCCGTACCAAAAGTCTTAAGTGGGCAGTCAAACTGGATGACATAGTGACAAGCAAAATTTGGAAGCACGCCACCATGATTGGCATGGGTGGTGCATCGAATGCGAGAAAGCTCGGGATCAATGGTGATATGGCCAGCACCTTCAGGCAATTGGATGATCATGCCCGGTTGGTTACCGTGCTGATAGTGCATCGTGGCGATACAGCCGCGTCGGGTCACTGCCCAATGCATGTTGATTCCGTAGCGAAGCAGTTTCACTTCGCCACCCCCAGGTCCGGTTTGTTGCATGTCCCATTGGTAAGCACTGCTGCGTGCTTCAGCGGTCATGCATGGCTTGCCAGTGACGGGCATCAGAACCATGTGCCCATAGTCACCGATCCAAGGTGAAGGTTGATGTGTTGCGCGAAGTCCCTGAAATTTGGGGTCATTGTGATGGTAGAACCATTTGCCTTCGCGCGTTTGTGCCGAGAAGCAGGTCATGCCCCAGGGGAGCGTCATCGCTGGATACGTATTGCCTGTGGACAGGTCGAACGTGGAGTCACTGCCTTGAAAGATATTGACATGCTCCAGCGTGTTGGTGGATTGGACACTTTGTCGTTGAAGCATATCAAAGCACCTTCATCGTCTTGGTTGAGCATGGCAAGGGGTATCGCAATGCGGTTTCCCAGCTCTTGGGGACAGAAGGCATTTGCATCACACGTCCATCCAGCCGCAATGATTCGGTTGCCAAACAGCCTGCTGCCACACTGTATCGCGCATCAAGCGGACTGACGGAGGGTTGAATCTCCCCGCGCACAAATTGCAGGAACTCAGCGATGATTTTGGGGTCTGCACCACCATGTGATTGAATATCACCGGTCAGAGCGTATTGCTCATCACCATGTTCCTTGTAGTCAGGCGGTTTGTTCCAAAGGCGAATCTCAACATTGCCTGCATAATCACCGTAGTTTTCAATCCGCCCCTCGGTGCCGATGACGGGGTAGTTTCGCCATGCATCGGGAGTGAAGTGGCATTGCTGATAGCTGGCGAAGACGCCGTTATCCAATCGCATCTGCATCATGCTCAGGTCTTCGACATCAATGGTCGGGTTAAGTCCTGTCTGTGCAGTGGGGGGCCAGAGATCGGGGATGCTGCGTATCTGCGGTTTTTCGTCAGGCTTGCGTCGGTTCGTGACATCGCCATACACCGTCAGCGCGCCCATGGCATGGACACTTTGCGTGTACCCGCCACCGAGCATGTGAATGATGTCGATATCGTGAGCGCCTTTTTGCAGAAGCAGGCTGTTGGAAAATTGTCGTTCTGCATGCCAGTCTTTGAAGTACGCTTCACCGCCGTAGGAAATGAAGTGGCGAACCCAGATGGCTTTGACCTGGCCGATACGCCCATCATCGATGAGTTGTTTCATCTTCAGGACAAACGGCATGTGGCGCATGTTGTGACCCACATAAAGCTTTGCTCCATTGCGATAGGCAGCTTCCAGTATGCGATCCGAACCCGCGATGTCGATGGCAATGGGTTTTTCGAGATAGACGGCTTTGCCAGATTCCAATGCCGCGACAGCATGTTCCTCGTGACAGAAATCGGGCGAAGCAATGAAGACTGCATCAATGTCACGACGATCAAGCATCCTGCGGTAATCGTCATACAGGCAAACGTCCGAATCGATCCGCTTGGCGAAGGTATCCATCGCCTCAGGACTGATGTCGGCACCTGCAACCAGGCGGCTGCCTTTGCCCGGAAGATGAGCATAGTCTGCAACGCAGCCACGCCCGGCAACACCAATAACTGCAATTTGAAGATCGTCACACATCATCGAGTCTCTTGCAAATGGGATCATTGCCTTCAAACAAGGGGAAAACGAACCGATTCAAATGCTTTGGCAATAAGCTGCAATATTTTCCACGGTTGAATTGCGAACCATTAATTGGCCGGCAATGCGGGTCGTTGGTTCTGCAATGGTTTGATCAGCGACAAGTTTGTTGAGTAATTCAATGGCTTGGAATCCAACCTGTTCGGCCGGCAAATCGTAGGTTGTCATCGGCACAGGTAACATGCATGCTTCAGGATCATTATTAAAACCTGCCACAGCAACATCCTTGCGAATCGCCATGCCTTGATTGAGGATTGCGCGATACACACTTGGTGCGAAAATGTCATTGAGCAGGAAAATCGCATCCGGTCGATTCTCCGACGCCATTAACCGGTGTGCCTGTTCGTAAGCGAGCATCTCACGCACCATCGGTTCATGTGACAGGCGCATCAGGTTGCGGTCGACGCGCTGGATCAATTCGCCATCAAAGGGCAGTTCGGCCTCTTTCAGTGCGCGACGGTAACCTGCTTCACGTTCGAGTACGGCTTCGCTGAGCTCGCCAGGCAAACCTGCAAAGGTGATATGTGCGATTCGCTTGTAGCCGCATCGAATCAGATGCCGTGTCACTTCATACGCACCCAATTCATGATCCACACAGACCAGTGGGACGTCGGTGTCATCCATGCCATGGTCGATCATCACCAAAGGGAAGTCCTGGCTTTGAAGTTGCTCAATGGCCTGGCGGTTTTCGCCCGATGTCACCGGCCAGAGAATGGCGCCTCCGATACCACGATCGACAAGGCTGTCGAGCAACTGGCGTTCACGTTCGACACTGTGGTCTGAATCAAGCAGTAGCATTTCCTGGCGGCGTGATCGCAGTGCCTGGCTGATACCACGGATGATGCGGCTGATGACCGAATCACCTTTGTCGCTGCAGATGAACGCAATGACTTGGTTGCCGATATGAGCGGGGTTTGTTCGCTTGGCAACGAATGTGCCACGGCCTTGCTGGCGATCAATCCAGCCTTCTGCAGCAAGTGTGGATAGCCCACGCAGGATGGTGTGGCGGCTCACATCCAGATCGCGCGACAGCTCGTTCTCGCTGGGTAGCTTATCCCCGACCTTGTAACGGCCGGAGCGAATCTGGGTCTTGAGCGTGTCCACAAGCATGTCGTGCTTGAGCTTGCCTTGTGTGGCAGCCTTATCGTTGTCTGAATCAATCATGGTGCGTGATGCCAAGTAACACCTCCGGTCGAATGACGGGTAAACATACAATCTGTCTTGAAAGATCATACAAGTTGTGCGAGGAGCTGTCAATGACTTTCGTTCGCTTTTCTGGATTTGTATGTTGATTGTCACTTGTCGGATGGGGTTGTCGACGTTCAGGCAAATTTTCACATGTAGTGTAATTGTGAGCGGTTGTTTTGTAAGGCATGTGTTTAAATTGGTTAAAGGTGTTTGCTGGCCCTTTGGGAAGATCCTTTTTTGCTTGATTGAAACATAAAAATTCGTATTTGATGATTGAAAAGCGTTGACAAATTAAACTTGTAAGTCTATTGTCAGGTTGTATGTTGATTTGTTGGTGGGTCGGTTTAAAGCTGAGGTAGCTATTGCATCGATCACAGTTTTACGCCTGCATAACGGATTGCAAGGTCTGTGTGTCAGTGAAATGAACCAATCCAGCGTTATCGCACGATGGTTTTGTAGCTCTCAGGCATACACTGGTGTCACGTCAAGCGGCGGGATGCAGGACATGAAAAAGAGGATTTGCCAAACTCAACGGTCCAGCGTTTGCTGCTGCATGCTTGGGCGACATCAATCGTCGCGATTGGCAAGAGCTCAAATTCAAGGTTGAACAAAACAAGGTATTGATCCAAGTCCCCGCGTTGACGGATATGGCAGTCATTGAATTAAGCCAGAACGCAGCGCTGTCACGGTAAGCATTTGTAACGCGTCATGAATGATCAAGTCGTTCATACAGTCAAAGGAAACGATATGAAACAGCTAAGCTTCAGGACACCACGCGGATTCACGCTGATCGAGTTACTGGTGGTGATATCGATTATCTCATTACTGATTTCCATTCTCCTGCCAGCTTTGGGC
>JBICHS010000245.1:0-4100 GCA_043101135.1 Phycisphaeraceae bacterium JB051 | reverse complement strand
AGAGCCTTGAATGCCCGCAACCTCCTTAGGCCACAGGTCCACTTCCATCGCCTTGATCACACCCTGACGACCGACCACGGTGGGCAAGCTCAGGCAGACATCACGCATGCCGTACTGACCAGCAACCTTGGCGCTGACCGGGAGAATCGTCTTTTTGTCCATCGCAACGGCATGGATCACTTCAGCGATCGCAACACCAACCGCATAGCCAGCACCACCCTTGCGACGAATCACTTCAGCACCCGAACCCGCAGCACGCTTGGCAAGCTGATTCTGCTCGGTAGGCGTCATCAACGCAGCAAGCGGGACACCCGCAACCGTGGCTGACGACCAGATCGGCGTCATCGTGTCGCCATGCTCACCGAGCATCAATGCACGCACCTGCGTCGGAGGTAAATCCTTGGCTTGTGCAATCAGCGAGCAGAAACGCGTCGTGTCGAGCATCGTGCCCAAACCCATCACCTTGGTGGGGTCCCAATTCAGGTGTTCAACAGCCAAACGCGTCAGCACGTCCACCGGGTTGGAGACCACGAAAATGATCGCGTCCTTCTTGAGATTCGCCGTACGCAGGTCTTCGAGAATGCCCTTGAAAATAGACACATTGCGATTGATCAAATCCAGGCGGGATTCATCAGGCTTGCGACGCGAACCGGCGGTGATACACACCACATCGGCGTCAGCAATCTGTGGCGTGGTGGCAGCATAAATAGCCTGATCGCCGCAGAAATGGGCACCGTGCAAAAGGTCGAGTGCTTCACCTTCCGCCAGGTCCTGATTCACGTCGAGCAAGGCAATCTCACGGACAATGCCAGCACACTGCAATGCAAAGGCTGCATTGGAACCCACTCGGCCGCCACCACCAATAATCGCAACTTTCAAAGGCATGATTCAATCTTTCTTCTCAGCAATTTCTGCTGTCAATCAACAAAACTTGTAGGTGGGTGAAGCGAAGCGATACCCACCAGCGTACCCCCATGAATATTCGATTGGTGGGTATCGCTTTGCTCCACCCACCCTACTGTTGGATTTACTTACCCATCGACGTGACGATCTGGTCGGTGATCGCCTGCACCATGGCTTCGAAGTTGCCTTCGCTGGTGCTGGTCACGCCGCCGTCACAATCGCAGCTTGCCGTCGTCGGATTCACGGGGAAGCTAGCAAGGAACGGCTGATTTTCCGAACCCACGCAACCCGTCGGTGCACAGCTCAGACGTTCGTCAGGCAGACCGAAGTTCTTCTTGACTTCAAGCAGGTCCGTCATCTGTTTCTGATCCAGCTGGTTAACACTGCCCAACTGCTTGGTCAGCAGCAGGACGCGACAGTAAGCATCGAGAATTTCAAGCTTGTAGTACGTGTCCGTCAGGTCAAAGCTGAAGCTCAACGAACCGTGATTGGCCATGAGAACCGTATTGGTTTCCGGGCCGATCAGCGGGACGATGCTCTCAGGAAGCTCGGGCTTGCTGGGGGTCGCATAGGGAGCCGTGCGAACCTTACCCAGGAACACTTCGGCTTCAGGATGAATGCCTTCAGGCAGCGGAATCTGGGCAATGGCAAACGCGGTGGCATGCGGCGGGTGCGAGTGGATCACAGCCTTGACGTCGGGACGCTTCTTGTACACAGCCAGGTGAACGAGCACTTCGCTGGTACGCTTGCGACCCTTGGGGTTGGGCTCGACCTGGTTACCGTCCATATCGACGATGCACATGTCGTCGGCTTCAAGAAAGCCCTTGCTGATACCGGTGGGTGTGCAGAGGACGCGATCTTCGGAGATGCGAACGGAGTGGTTACCTTCGTTACCTGCACAGAAGCCTTTTTGCCAAATGCGATGACCAATTTGAGCCATCTGCTTTTTGAGTTGCCACAGGGGTGTGTCCATTTTTAGTTCTCCAAAATCTGAATCGTGTCGAGAATCGCAGCACAATAGGCATCCAGCGGGACAGCTCGGGGACGAAACGGCATGGTCGCTTCGGCACCTTCACTGACCGCAATCGTCTGGCCGACACCTGCACCGAGGTGATCGAATACGACCAGGGATTCAGGCATCGGGCTCTTGCGCTGCTTGGCCGGGTTATCCCCGAGCATCGAGCGATCGAGCACTTCAGCAATCAACAATGAACCGGCAGGCATGTTGGCCTCGCGGTTACTGAGTGTGACTTTGCCGATGACTTTTGCGATTCTCATGGTTGTTTGTTGTAGTAAAAAAAACAGTGTTTATCGTTGTTAACTCAAACGGTGACATTCCGCCAGAGCACGTTGGATCAAAGTGTTCACATCCGGGTTCGCTGCCAGGAACACATCGAGCATGGCATTGACCGAGGCGCTGCCGTGCTGGAGATATTCAACGATCAGCACGTTGGCACCAATCTCGTTTACGGCCTCTTCGACAGTCTTGATGCTCGTTCCCACGACACCGCGAAGCGATTGCGTCCGGTTGACATAGCACGCAGCCTTGGCAGCTGTCGGGACAAAGAGCACGCCCCCGGAGACGTGCCCGGATTTCACAGCCGACGCCAGGTCACGCACGACACTGAGCAAGGCTTCGGACTTACGGTTGTTGGCCATGGGGGTGAGGATGGCTTGACGTTGGGCGGTGACTTTTTTCACCACCGGGCATGTGCCATCAATCCACCAGTACCAGCGATTGCTTGGGATGCGCGACGGGTTGGTCGACGCCGTTCCCGCAACCGGGTTGGCACGTTTGATTTTGTCTTTATGCTGGCGGGCAAAGTCGTTGGCCAACGGTGTTAACCGCGCGTCCTGGGCGACGAGTGCATAGCCCTTGGCTTTGACCGCTTGCTCGAGTTGATTGGCGGTGACGATGCCGGTCAAGGGAATGTCGGTTGTTTTCAAGGCATCAGCATCACGCAGTGATGCAGCTACAGGTTGTGAACTTGCAGACTCGGGTTTGAACGTGCCGTCACAGGTGCCTGCAGGCGGATTGATCGCAGCAGGTAACTCGCGTCCCTGTTGCATGGCCTTGATCACCTGTTCGGTGATGGCCTTGATCAAATTTTCGTCCATGCCTGCCATTGTTTTTTTCTCTTGCGATTTAACTTTTTCCTGCATCGGATTTACATCCGGTGCTCATTGTTTTCACTAGTCAATGATGCCCAGTGTCCACCAACGTAGTGGCGTGTTGTCACTTTGGAGCATTTGTCCGAGTCCCTTGCCGTCACTGGTGAGCATGACTTGGTCGCCCACGCCTGCACCGAGTTGATCCACGACCAACACCGGATCACCGACCGGCTGATTTTCGTTACCCAGAAATTCGCAGACCAGCAGCTTCACGCCGGACATGGATTCATGTCGGACGGTGGTGGTGGCTCTGCCAATGACCTGGGCTAACTGCATGTATTTATCTCTACGTCAGCGACACGCAGTGTCGCAGCTATTTTCACTTACACAATGCGTAACGAATCGGTCACGGTCATGCGACGGAAACGTGTGAACGTCAACGGGCTGGTCACGCCTTCACCTGAGGGCGTTGCGATTGAATAACTGGGGAAACCTTCACCATTGGCACCCAGGCAACCGGTCGACGGGCCGTTGACTGCGAACAGGGTCGTGTTGACGGCCTGTCCCATGCGGGTGATGTTGTTCAAATTATTGGAGTGAATGATGGCGGTGTGACCAAAACCATGCTCGTGCTTCAGTGCCAGTTCCAATGCCTGATCAAAGTCACGCACACGCACGAACGGCACGAACGGCATCATCTGTTCCACAGGCACGAACGGGTTGTCTTCGGACGTTTCGCCAAAGAGTAAATCCACACCATCACGCAGTTGCACGCCAGCAGCAGCAGCAAGCACGCTCGGGTCCTTGCCAATGAAATCCTTGCCTGCAACCCAGTGATCTTCTTTCCAGCTGATCGCGGCCTTGGTGAGTTTTTCAACACCACCAGCAGAGAGTTCCACCGCACCGGCGTTTCGCATCGCAGCCATCATCTTGTCGAACACACTGTCGACGACGAAGACTTCCTTTTCACCGATGCACAGCAGGTTGTTATCAAAGGCAGCACCGAAAATAATGCCTTCAGCTGCACGCTTAAGATCAGCCGTTTCATCCACGACCACCGGCGGGTTGCCGGGGCCTGCAACCAC
>JBICHS010000244.1:0-9219 GCA_043101135.1 Phycisphaeraceae bacterium JB051 | reverse complement strand
GATCTTTGATGTTATTCTGCGCCAACTGTGACATCGGACAATGCAGGCTCATTGGCCACTTGGGTGAACCTGCGATGGGGTACTGCACGTTGGCAATGTTCTTGAACGGGTCGACCGAATGCCACGTGATGCGGGACATGTCCGTTGGGAAATCCTTGCGTTGGGAGACCGGCAGAACCCAGTCATTGTAGTCCGCAGCATAGAGCGTATTGAATGTCCCAAAGCTCCGGAGATTGGTCATGCACTGTGTCTGACGAGCAGCAGCGCGGGCCTTACCTAATGCCGGCAGCAGAATGGAAATGAGCATCGCAATGATCGAAATCACAACGAGCAATTCGATAAGTGTGAAAGCGTTCTTGTGTAGCTGTGGTTTCATGAAGTTTTCCTGATCTTGAAATTCAGTGACTTGTTTTATTCGCTAGCAGGGCCGAGGTACATGTCTGCAAAATAAATGTCCTTTCCCTGAACATAGCCTGACTGTTTGAAGCGAGCGATGACCTCGATCTTGTTGATGTTGGGATTATCAAACGTAACAGAGACCTTCTTCCAATCCGTGCCGTTCTGGGGTGTGTTGATGCGTTTGAGTTCTTTGCGACCTTCAAAGATTTTGATCTGAACAAAAGCAACACCCTTGATATCTCCCTTGAGATAGCAGGAAAATTGCATCTTGCCCTGAGGCTTGTGATAGACGCGTTGAAGCATCTGGCCCAGACCGCCACCTTGTCCATCAACCTTGATACGAATGGATTGGCCAAGTCCTTCGGGCTTATCTTCTGTATCAACCACTGCGATGTGATGGGTCTTTGACGAGTTGACCAGCTTCCAGTTCGCCGCTGCCCCCTTGCTGTCAACAGCCGCAAACACTGGGTTTTTAAGCAGGTTTCCTTCCTGCGGGGTCAACGAAGTGTCATTGGTTTTGATGGACGATGAATCAACAGCAGGTTGTGCAGCAGCCGGTTTGGGAGATGCGCTAACAGCAGATTGACTGACAGTACCTGTCGAACCGAGCACCGGCGCCAGTGACATATCCGCAAACCAGATGTTTTTACCCTGGGTTTGGCCGGTCTGTTTGAAGCGGCCGATGATTTCGATTTTATCGACAGAAGTATCGGTGATATCAACGATGGCTTTTTGCCAACGTGCGTTGCTCTTGACGCTGTTGAGTCTCGCCAGTTCCTGTTTGCCCTTGAAGATTTTGATCTGGTATTGACCAATGCCTCCCGGATTGGATTTGATGTAGCCGGAGAAGCGATATTTCTTGCCGGGCTTGAGATAGATTCGCTGATAGAATTGGCCTAAACCACCGGCGATGCCATCGATGTCAATACGTGCAGATTGCTTAACGGAATCCGGCGTCTGTTCGGTATCGACGTGTAGCGTATGCTTGGTTTTGGAGGAGTTGGACAATTTCCAGCCACTGATTGAGCTTCCCGAATGCTGAGCAAATTGTGGGTTCTTGAGTAAATTTTCTCCCAACTGCACAGTGTCAGCGATGGCCACATCTTGCTTGGCAGTTAGTGTCGCCTTGGTAATCGGTTTCATATTGGCATTGGGCTTATCCCAATAACGCTGAATTTCAGGGGGTATAAACAGTGGACGACCGGTACTCTGATGGTTTTTGTCTTCAGGAAGAACGCGACGCCACTTGGCATCGGCAGCGGGCCATGATCCGGCTTTGGGCAGGTCTTTGATCTGGTCAGGATCACGGGGCAGCTTGGGCATGGCTTGACCATATGCCAATGCACCAGCATCCGTCTGTGAACTTTGATACACCGCAGCGTCCATACCGGGCAGGGTCTTGCCGATGAGTTTGCTGATGTTGGCACCGCTGTTACGGGCTTTGGAGTTGGCTGTGAGTTCGAAGTTCATTTCATTTTGATTTTTGAACACGTCACTGCCGGCAGCGAGAAATTGGCTATTGGCATCAAGTCCCTGCTTTTTGAGAATGGCAATGCCCTTGTTCCATTTGTCCATATCATCCCCCATCTGAATGAAGGTGTTGTAATCACCATGCCAGTTGGGGAGTTTGGCCCCCTTGGCCTGCGACCAGGGATTGGTGGATATCATGACGTTGTTGTAGTAGTGATAATTTTTCGTGCCATCGTCAAAGACACTGTTACTTGAGTAGGCACCACGGAAAGCGGAGGTGGTGTTGTGATAGACATAGACATCAGGCTTGGAAGGTGAAGTCGAAAAGTTACGCAAGCCTTCACCACAGGAATGAATGATATTGCGATAGATGTACATCGGGCCACGCTTGATGGGCTTGATGCGAAAACCGCAGATGGCGTTGTAGACGATGTTGTCATGCCACTGACAATTAGGTTGACTGCCTTCGGGTTCCAGGCCGTCGTCTGCGATGTTGTGGACAAGGTTGTGATGGATACGGTTACCATCGTTGGAGTCAGCGAGTTTGCTGTGATCTTCGATACCGCCCCAATGACTGTGGACGTAGTTGTCGTGAACCTGGTTATTCCCGGTGGACTCAGTGAAGCTGATGCCGAAGTGATCCCAGTAGCCGTGGGTCTTGGTGAATAGCCAGTTGGTCCAGTTGCCACGCCCGTCACCGCGCGGATCGATATGAGCAAGCGGGTTGAGCGTGATGTCGTTAAAGCGAACCGTGCAGCTATCAGCGTTTTCAGCAATCATCACACCATGATGTGTCGGGCCGATTTTACAGTTTTCAACGAAGCTTCCCAGAGTGTCCTTGAGATAGACCGCACACCAGCCATCGCGAATGCTGATACCACGAATGACAATACGATGCGCCCCTTCAATGAGCACGATCGGATCCTTGGGTGAAAGTCGGATTTCTTTGTCAGCAGGATTGGTATTATCCACAAAGCGGATATAAAGCGTGCGTTCATCATCATTGACCATGGCAACGGCCTGGGCGCCCTTGAGTGTGCGGCCTTCGGGGCCTTTCTCAAAGAGCATCGGCCATTCCTTTTTCTCATTGCCGGTCGAACCGATCTTCACACGCTTGTAGTACATCTGCGTGATGGACTTGTTGTCCGCAGTGACATACCAGGGACGCCAATCAAGCTTGGTGCGATACAGACCCTTGGTGATAAATGAAGCGTCCTCCCATTTGAGTTCCGCAGGCTTTGAGCCATCGATGATGGCGTTGGCCGGACCTTCAAGTGTGATGGGCTTGCCGAACTCACCGGAGTTCTTATTGAACACAACACGCTGCTGATACACACCCTGCGTCAGTCGGATCACATCACCAGCCTGAGCTTGATCAGCTGCCTGCTGAATGGTCATCGGCCCGTCGGGCGTTAACTCAAAAACCCGTGCCTGAATCGATGATGCGATCACCGTGAGTAAAACACAACTCAGTAACGGACCAGTCCATTGCAGTTTTTTGAACATCTATCTTTCCTATGCGAAAAAAGACCGTCTGTGAACAGTGCAAGGCATGTCAGTCAGTCACATTCGGACCAGCTGATTCACGCCAGACAAATTGCATGGGGACCGACTCACACCTCGGGGGCATTGCCGGATCAGCCATGCGATCAACAAGCATTTTCTGTGCAACTTCCGTGAGTTTTTCACGGTTACGCGAGATGGTTGCCAGCGGCGGCTCGGCAATGAGCCCGGCTTCCATGTTGTTCATCCCAACCAAAGCGACATCATCAGGAATACGCAATTTGAGCTGGTGTTTGATGTAGTGTCCTGCAAAGAGCGCGTTCATGTCATTGATACAGAAAATCGCATCAACATCACAGCCGTTCTTGAAAATGCGATCGAATGAGCCCCAGATTTTTTCGTCACGCGGGCGATTGGTTAAGCCCAGATCAAGCAGCAGATGTTCATGATCCTGCCCACCGAGTTCAAGCCAGCGATCACGAAACGCGTGGTACTTCAGATGGTTGTCCGGCTCGTGCATGCACAGTGCGATGCCTGGCTTTTTGCAACCTGACGCATACAGATACTCGGCAACCTGTTGAATGCCGGGCACACGATCGTGAATCAACTGATCCACATTTGTTAGCTCGGGAATCACCTGCTGACAAACCACCAGTACGTTTTCAATACGATTCAGCCGCTTGACGATTTCAGGCGTCCGCAGAAAACGGGCGAAGGAATGAATCACCAGCGCATCGACGCGACGTGCAGCCATGTCATCAATGCTCTGAATCACCTGTTGGATATTGGACAGATGATCAGCGTGAATCGTGGCATAATCCTGTGCCTGTAGCCCACGCAGAATCTGCATGCCGATGGTGGCATCCCCCGCCGCGTCGTCTTCAAACGGCCAGACCAATCCAATCGAACGCGTCTTGCCACCGCGAAGTCCGGCTGCCAGCGAATTGCGGCGATACCCCATCTGCTCAGCAATCCGCAGAATCCGTTCACGCGTCTGCTGGGAAACCCGAATGGTGTTCTGACGATCATTGAGTACAGCACTGACCGCGCCATGACTGACTTTGGCCTGCTGAGCAATCTGCTTGATGGTGACGGGCATAATGCACTCCGTGCCGGGAGATCAAGTAAACGGGACAAACACAAATAACACGTGATATCACAGTGATGATATGACGTGTTATCAGAAAGTCAAGATGTCCGATTTAAAATAACCCATTCCATTTCAAAGCCTTGCCCCAACGGGCTTTTGACAAACTAAAAAGTCTATCAAGAGTTTATTTCCCAATGCTTTAAAATCAAAAACAAGCCATTGCCCATTCATTTTAAATGTGGATTCGGATGCGAATGAGCCGTTAGGTCCTGATAAAAAAACTTGCTGAAGTTGTTGACCAAGGGGCAGGTGCGGATATGATTTATCAAGTTGTGATAATTTATCACAAACAGGAACAACCACCATGAGCGTTACGCTTGCCGACATTGCCAGGAAAGCCAAAGTCAGTCCCATGACTGCCTCGCGGGCATTACGTGGGATCGGGCGGGTGAATGCTCAGACGCGTGAGCATGTGCTTCATGTGGCCAAGGAATTGGGCTACTACCGAACGCAAGGCACGGTGCTCGTTCCGCGCATTCGCAAGGGGACTTCGGATCACAGTTTGAAGGTGCTATTGCCGGTGTTCGTGGATGAATCCAAACAGCACCGGTTCGACAAGGCAACCAGTTGTACGTTCGGATCGATCAAGGATTACTTGGCCCACGCCAACGGCAAATGGCACGTGGAATGCTTCCACGATATCGAGCAACTCGAAGAACGCTGGGACAAGATCCGCAGCCATGGCATTGTGGTCCGCCAACCTCTGCCCCGCGAATGGGTCGCTCGTCTGACCAAACTCGCGCCGGTGGTGTACATGACCCCGCAGGACATTTACGACGATGTCGATGCCGTCGTCTCACACGAAGCGCGCACGACCACGCAGATTCTCAATTATCTCAATGATCACGGTCATCAGAACATTGCATGGATTGGTATCAAGGACACCAACCGTCAGGACATCAACTACAGCCGGTTCATGGAAAACGAATCGCTGTTTATCCAGCGTTCTGCCACCACACACGCCTCGACTTTGGCGGCATGGTGGATGCTCATGGGCTTGGACGAGTTGGCCTGCCCGGAGAATCTGATCATTCTCCAGCGTGACTGGAACAAGGCAACACTTGAACAAATCGCTGAGCAGGCTGTGAAACGTGTGTTGGCGATGACGCCCCGCCCCACAGCCATCGTCCCGGCCTCAGACGGTTTGGGTTACGCGATGATCCAGGCTGCAAAAAAATACGGCATCGAGGTCCCACGTGACATGAGCATGATGTCCTATGGCAGCAAGCCCGTCGAAGACCTTACCGATGATCCGATGACCTGCGTGGCTTTACGCAAACAGGACACCGGTTCGGCCATCGTGGAACTGATCGAACGGCGGATGGCTAACCCAGATGCCATCGCGCTGAGTATGAAATTTCAAGGCACCATCGTCGAAGGACAGACCGTCAAACGGATCACGTCCTGAAGTTCGACTGTACTTAATAACCAACACGCCTCATCTGTCCCTCGCGCACAGGTGATTGAAGCAACACATGACAGCCCTGACTTGAGGACTTGGCTATGACATCAAAAAACGCCTTTAAATCCAGAGGTTTCACGCTTATCGAGTTACTTGTGGTCATCTCGATCATCTCACTGTTGATGGCCATCCTCCTGCCAGCTTTGCGTAAAGCAAGAGAGGCTGCCCAGATCACGCGATGTGCTGCCAATCTCAGACAAGTCGGCATCGCTGCCAACGCTTACACCATTGACTATCGCAGTTACCTGCCTCCCTTCCCGCGGTTCGAAAAACCGACCCATGACAAGTACTACTCCCTGCTGCTCTCAACACCCGGCGGTAAACCCACGTACTACTTCATGGGTAAGATCGTGGCAGGCGGTTACATGAACGGCGTCGATGCCATGTTCTGCCCCACTGCAACCGGACGCTTTGCCCGTGCAGCATTCAGCCCCACAGCCTACAGTCAGGGCGGCTACAAACTCCGCCCCATCCGCGAGCTGCCTGCAGGCGAAGCCTCCATTCTCACCTATCAAATCTCAGGCGATGACATGTTCCTCAAGCTCGATCTGTTCCCATATCGTGCCATCCTCAGTGACCTGTGTAATTACGAAATCGACACCGGCACCGGTAAAGCACCCGTCGGCACTTCCAACACTGAACACGTCCGCAAAGGCATGAACGTGCTCTACGGCGACGGCTCGGTCAGCTTCGATGGCAGCGGGCGATGGAAGTATCACGGCACGACCGAATGGCCCTGGTGGCGCATCTCATCATCGAGCACCGTCGGCTGGGATCGCATCCCGTTCTATGACTGATTTTTCACCGAAACACAACCGGAGTTTTTCTTATGTCCATCTTCAAAAGACACACAGCTTATCTCTCAACCATGTTGTTGATGATGTGTCTGACAACCGTCTCTCACGCCGATTCAACCACCAGCCCGTTAACCCTGCTTGATTTTGAATCAGCCAAACTCGGCCAACCGGCGAACGAGCTGGGTTGGGAAAAACGCTATGGCAATGGTGATCCGGCTCAATGGCAAATTGCCAAGCCCCAACGAAAAGGCAACACATCACAGGCTGCTTTGAGCATCGGTGGCGCAGATGTCCAGGCACTGCATCCATTGAACCTTGCCAAGCCCATCGACAAGCTGGCCCGTCAACTGCATATCCGTATGCAGTTGATGCCGATCAATCACTCGGGAACCGCCCAGCCGATCCGCCTTGCCATCGCTTCTTCTGACCTCAAAGCCGTCACGCCTTATTTCGGCATGACCGGTCATCAAAGCAAGGACGGCGGGAAGTATGACCAGCTGCGATTCTTCGCAGGTGACATGAAAAGCGAACAAGCCATCAGCTTTAATCACTGGTATGACCTGCTGCTGATTTTGGATATTGACCCGCATCATCCTGCGCTGTGTCGCGCCTCGATGTACATCAAAGACATGACGGCTGGTGATGAAAAATTCACCCTCGTCTCAGGCATGACCAAGGTCGAATTCAAACTCCGTGCCAACGGTATGCCCGCGCAATGGGGCTACTTCCAACTGCGTGGCAGCTACGGCGGGCAGGTTGACAACCTTGCCATCGGCATGGGAGCAGGCACCACCGACATCGCCCAAGTCAATGTCCCGTGGACGGAATCCGAACTACCCGGCGGCCCGGTGTTCGCGCCCATCACCTACGAAAAAGACTGGAAGTCTGAGCGTGACCTCTACGGTTACAATCCCGCTTTCATCCCCAACCCCATCGCCTTTGATCAGAACAATAAACCCTACATTCGCCAGGGATACACGTACTACGCAGCAAAGAAATATGTCACGCGAGATCCCATTGCCATCCAAACGCTGGCATCAAACGGGCAATGGGACCAGATCGACTTCACCCAAGCCATCTACAAACAAAAGCCCTTCTGGGATGGCAAGATGCACACCGGCCCGTTCTCCAATGAACGCATCACCTTCGATAAAGACAACAGCCTTTACACCATCGTCGATGCCCAGCGTTCAAACATTGGAAGAGTCTATCTCTGCTATCGCCCCACGGCTGACAGTGATTGGCAACTTTATGGTTTACCGCTTGGCTGGACCGCGCTGGAGGCTTATGACGGGCATAACCCGATCGAACAGCCACCTGCAATTTTGTCGATGACGGATCGAATCCTGCGATTGATTCTGCCTCAGAAAACTGAGGATGGCAAACTTAAACTCGGTGAACCGATTCTCATTGCCACCGACTCCCTTCTGGTGCCCAATCACTCCGGTGGTGCGAATCACTGTATCACCGTCAAAGGCAAGACCTACATCGCATGGGCAAGTAACAACCCCATCGAAGGTCAGGAAGGAACCCCCCAGTACATCCGCACCTATGACCATGCCACCGGCGAACTTTCCGACACCGTTCTGCTAGGCGTCTGCGGACATGGCAAACCGGACAATCACAACCTGCCGGGCATCACCATCGACAGCCAGGGCATTCTGCATATCGTACTCGGTGCTCATCATGATCAGTTCAAATACACGCACTCCAACAATCCCTACGACATCACCAGCTGGTCCGAAGCCAAGCCGTTCGGCAAACCGCGTCACAAGGACAAATGGGGCTCATACACCTACGTCTCGCTACTCTGTGATGCCGATGACACGTTGCATGTCGTCGGACGCTGGGCCGGTGCGGGGTACTATTTCCGCTTGGTCTATATGCGTAAAAAAGCAGGTGAAGACTGGACACCGCATCGTTATCTGATGGTGCCCTTCCGGAACATGTATAGCTGCTGGTATCACAAGATGGCTTTGGATCGCAAGGGGCGTTTATTCCTCAGCTACACCTACTATGCCAACCAGCTCAGTGATGCGCAGCTGGAAAGTTACAAAGCCAAGTGGCCCGGCGAAATCCCCACCGAAGTCACGCAACACGCAGGCAACTGGCGTTGGGGCATGCACCCGCACGACCCGGGCATGCTCGTCAGTGATGACAAAGGCGAAACATGGCATCTGGCAACCACTGCGGACTTTCAGGAAGGACTTAAGTGATCATGCATGTTTTGCAATGGCGTATCCTCCTGTTGATCGGCGGACTGATGATGACGATGGCAATCTCCTGCGAAGCACAAACGACTCAGACAAGCCAGCGTGTCCAACTTTCGCGTGGTAATTTCAAGGTTCAAATCGATATCTGTCCCGACTATCTCATCAAGGAATTCGGCGCACGCTTTGACCGAACAGCCGTCGTCAAACAGGTCACCCTCAACGACA
>JBICHS010000243.1:0-8370 GCA_043101135.1 Phycisphaeraceae bacterium JB051 | reverse complement strand
CCGATGTCAGGCGATGATGTTTGGCGAAGGTAAAGACTTTGTGACACTGCTGAGCAAGACGATTTTTGACCAGTTCATTTACGTGCCACTCTGGGGCTTGACCAGTTGTGCGATCGCGATGACCTGGCGTCAATGTGGCTTTAACTTTGGCAAGACCATGAAGGAACTGTCCAACAAGCGTTGGTGGACGGACAACCTGATGGTGATGATGATGCCCAACTGGTTGATCTGGCTTGTCGCAGTGGTTGCGATTTACTGCCTGCCGTTGGCATTGCAGTTGCCGGTGCAGAACATGGTGCTGTGTTTCTGGTGCATCTTGCTGATCTTCCTGGCTGACGAGTCGATGTGAGTCAGAGGGTTGGTCCGCGTTGTTGATAAAGAGATTGACTGGTGTCGTCGGTTCCACAAATCCCTGAGCCTGTTACTGCGGGTCATGTTGCGATGCAGCCTTCGTGGTTGGGTCGGATGCTGGGGCGTGTGCATGAAGTGTTTAAGCGGAATCTCTTGCCGGGGTTGGTGCTACAGGTGTTCGTGATCATGGTGGTCGGCGGGTACTACCTTCTGGAACCGGTGCATGCCTTTTTCGCTCAGGTCGCGATGGTCAAGCAAGCTTGGGGCATGTTCTATGCCGGCGTGTCGACCGCGGTGTTTGCAGGGCTGATCCCATTTTTGATTCAGAAGTCACGGCCCAAGTACCGCCATCTCATCCCCGCATCGCACATTGTTTTCTTTTTGGTCTTCTGGTTCCTGATGGGGCTCGTGTTTGATCAACTCATGCGCACGCAGGCTGCGTTGTACGGCGAGCAGGGCAATCTCACGACACTGCTCTACAAGACAGCAACGGACATGTTGGTGTTCACGCCGTTTATCGGTCTGCCTGTGATCAGCATTTCATTGCTGTGGCGTCAGAACCGATTCAGTTTCAGCAGAACATGGGCGATGGTCAGCGAAAAACGCTGGTGGTCCGAACGGTACATGTCGATGCTCTTAGCCAATTGGATGGTCTGGACGATCGCGATATCAGCCATCTATTCTCTGCCGTTACCGCTACAGATTCCGGTCCAGAATCTGGTGATGTGCTTCTGGTGTATCCTGTTGATCTTCCTGACAGATGCGACGAATTAGCGGGTATCTGCTGCAAATCTCCCATTTCCCGTAATTGTTCTAAATCACTGCCAATGCGTGTTTCACGAATTGTTATAGCGTTTTTCGTGCGCGGATATCGTATTTTTTATTTTGCCCGGTTCTTGACTTTCAAAACATAGGTGACAATAGTTATAGCGTTGTAGCTATAAAAACAAATTATGCCAAGACCAGCCAAACATCACGAAATTTCCAAGTTGCTCAAGCAGCGGATTGCTTCGGGGATGTACCTCGACCAGCCGATTCCCGGCGAGCGTGCGCTGGCTGCGGAGACGGGGGTCAGTTACATGACTGCCCGCAAAGCCGTACAGCATCTGGTGGAGCAGAACGTTCTGACCCGCGCCAAAAACGGTCGCCTTGAAGCCCCGCAACTCGCGGACACCAAGCAGGATGTTCATACGTATGTTTTGCTGACCCCCGCGTTTGAGAGCTTTGGTTACCAGAACATACGCATGTCCATCGAGCGGGTGATGAGTCACTTTAACGGTGTCTTGAAAATCAGCAGCTACCGCCATTGGCATGATCCGGCCATCATGTCTGCCTTTGATGGTGATTGGAACGGCATCTTCGTCATCCCGCCCAATGAAGGGATTCCCAAGCTGCTGATGGATCGCATGATCGCCAACCGGGATCGCATCGTGGTGGTCTATTCGGATCTCACGGAGCAAGGGTTCGTGTCTGTGGACAACAGTCTGGAAGCATGGGCTTCGGTGATGGTTGAGCATCTGGCAAGTCTTGGCCATGACCGTGTGGATTGCCTCAACACCCAGCCTGGCCATGACGTGCTCAATCGCGTCAAGGGTTGGAAAACCGGTGTCCAAACGCTGGGTATCAAGGGTGAATGCTTCAATGACCAGGTGGAGAATTTCGACTTCAACTGGGTCCGTGCCTACGAAATCGCCTTGAAAGCACTCAAGTCCGGCAAGATGGCCAACGCCGTTTTCTGCACCACGTTGGCAACCTGCAAAGGTCTGGCGCGGGCGGCATTCGAGTTAGGCATGCAGCCGGGCAAAGATGTCCACTACTGCACCATGGACGTGCCTTACGAATCCATCTACGAAATCCCGTCCGTGACCACACTGAATCTGTATCCACTGCATCACTATGTCCACAAGTCCTTCGAATGGCTTGAATATGGTGATGGTGTTCTGGTCGATGGCAATCTGCTCATCGCCCCGGATCAAGCACCTGATTTATTACTTGGTGAGTCCACCGGCTTTGCTTCCAAAGCCAATCGCACCAAGCTCAATGAAACGTACAAAGACAGTTAACTTCCCAGGAGACATATCATGACAACGCGCTTTACAAGTCAGTCACCGTCACGCCGCCATGCGTTTACACTCATCGAACTCCTGGTGGTCATCAGTATTATTTCCCTCTTGATCTCGATCCTGCTGCCCGCGTTGGCCAGTGCCCGTAAGAGTGCGCGAAGCATCCAATGTGGCAACAACCTTCGCCAGCTCGGTTACGGGCAGATGGCCTATGCCGGCGACTATGGCTGGTTCGTTTCGCCTGCTCTTAGTGGCACGATGTACCCCTACAACTCCGGCTGGTGGTTCATGGTCATGCGTCCTTACGTCGGTCAGAGCAATGAAATTCCCACGAACTGGACACTGTTTACCACCGTCTCAGAACAGGGCGCCTTTGCATGCCCCGAATGGCAGAAAAAAGGCTCGGATGACAAGTCCTATGCCATGAATAATTTCCAGTATCTGGCCAACCCTACTTACAGCTTTGATCTGCAGCCCTACAAAATCTGGAACGGCACGACCAACTACACCATTCGCCCTGACAGCCAGACCACCGGCACGACCAAAGTCAATGCAACACGCATCATGCTCATGAGTGAGTTGGGACACACCACCATCTCCACCAACTTCGGCGTGCACTATGCCATCCGCAACGGCACGTACTGGACGGGCTCCGACGGTGGCACCGCGCCGGCCTTCCGACACAATGATGCCAAGAACTCACTGTTCATGGACGGTCACGTCGGCACCAATCGTGATGACGGTTCCATGAACTGGAATCTGTACCTCAACTAATTCTCACTTACAACCCATCCGCAGACTTAAACTCCATAGGAATCAATCATGTCCATCAAGGCTGTATGGCAAAGCTGTCTCCTGCTTCTCATGACGGTAGCCGCAACGCTCAACGCGCAAACGATCAGTGACTTTCAGCAGAACGACACATGGCAGATCATCAACGGTGATAAGAAAAACGGCACGCTGACAACCGTCAGCTCACCCATGCGACAAGGCAATGCGCTGCAATTCGCATGGGACACACCCCGTGATAAGTACTTTGAGATTTACCTCAAAGAACAACACAAACTTGATGGCTTTGACAGCTCCGCCAAGCCATACCATGCAAGCATCTCCGTCGATGTCTTCTCGCCGGGCACCGCAGAAATCACTCGCATGTCCGTACGACTGATCGACGGCGAAGGCGAAGTCTTCCAGTACATGATCGCCACCAAGCTGGAAAAAGAAGGTTGGCAGACCTTAACCTTTGACATCAAGCCCGGTGGCGAAAAACATCACTGGGGCGGTAAACAGGAAAATCCCGGGAAAATGGACGGCCAGGTGCGCTTCGTCGGCATGACCCTGGACTTTGACAGCCGCGTTGAGCCTGCTCAAGAGTCGGCCAAGCGTCGCGTGTTTTTTGATGACCTGAAAATCCAATTGCCCAGCCAGGCAGCAGTGACTGCAAACGCCGTTTCCGATTGGCAAACGCTTGAAGACTTTGATTCAGGGCGCGTTTGGAATGTCTACAAGCCTGAGGATTTCAACGCTTCGAATCAATTGGCTGACAGCCCGCAGCGACAAGGTAAAAGCTTGCTCGTTAAATGGGATTTACCCCGCGCCAAGTACTTTGAAAACTATGCAACCGAGCCGGTGAAGCTTGTTGGCTTGGATATTTCGGATAAGCCATACCATGCCACCATCAAGATGGATGTCTACTCACCGGGAACCGCCGAGGTCTCCAATTTTGGTATCAGACTTCGTGATGCCGAACAGGAAACCTTCCAGTGGTCCGCCCGTGTGGACTTGACCGAGCAAGGTTGGCAAACCGTCACCTTCGAGATCACCCCCGACACGTTTAACTCCAATTGGGGTGGCAAGAATACCAATCCCAAAGTGATCGACGGCGAGGTCACACTCGTCGGCATGGCGGTCGGTTTCAATGGCGGTGTTGCAGCATCCGATGATGCCAAGCTCCGTCGCTTGTATCTGGATGACATTCGTATCCAACTGCCCCAAACCGCGCAGGCCAAAGCGGTCTCCGTGCAAGGCATCAAGCCTGCCAGCAAGTCGGTTGCGGGACCCGTTGCGTTGGATCGAATCAAGGTCGGACTTAACACCGGTCACCCGATGCACATCGTCGACCCTGCCTCGCCGCAGCCGGCATTCATGACGTTGACCAACCAGTCCTCCAAGTCACAGGAAATTGTGCTCGACATTAAGGCAACAAGTTTTCTGGGACGTGAATATGCATTGCGTCAAAAGGTTCAACTGCCTGCTCAGAAGACCATCGAGCACTTCCTGCCACTGCCTCAGGACAAGCAGGATCTCTGGTGGATTTATTACACGCTGTCGGACCCCAATTCTTCGGACAAAATCTCCGACCGTGAATTGCTTGGCGTGATGACGCCGACGGGAAAGAACCCTGAGTATCAACCCAAGGATCGTTTCCTCTTTGGCATGTGTGCCCACTCCGGTCGCTATGACGATCAGACCATGCAGCTTGAAGCCTATGCCACTGGGCTCATTGGTGTGGACGTGATGCGTGGCTCGATGACATGGGGTTCGGTGAATCCTGCCAAGGACGTTTGGAAATGGGAGAAGATGGACCGCATTGTTGAACTCTACAAACAGCAGAACGTGGAGATTCAATACATCTTTGCCTACACTCCCCGGTGGGCGACGACTGGTGATCCCAATTCCAAGGATTGGCTTGCCTGGTCGCGTGCGACACCGCAGCTTGAGCCTTGGAAAGAGTACATCGCTGCTTCAACCAGTCGGTACAAGGACGACATCCGTTTCTGGGAACTCTGGAACGAGCCGGACCTTGGTTTCTTCCGTGGCACGCCTGAAGAATACGTTCAGATGTGCAAGGTCGCTTACCCGATTCTCAAGCAGAATGCTCCCAAGGCAACGATGCTCTCGGGCGGTTGGTCTGCTGCGAATCGTAATCCCGGGTTCATTGAAAACGTGTTGTCACAGAACGCGGACACCTACGATATTCTCGCTTTACATGGGCACGGCTTCTTTGGTTCCTATCAGAAAATCATTGATGTGCGTTGGGGCCAGCTTCGCAATCAGTACGCCAAGGGCAAGCCGTTTTATGCCAACGAAACTGGCCTTTCCTCGCCGGGTGATACCATCCAGGCGGACACGCAACAGGCCGTTGAGCTCGTCCGCAAAATCACCTTCACCATGGGTCGCGGCGCGATGGCTTACAACTGGTATGACCTGCGTCATGACGGTGACAGCCCCAACGATCACGAACACCGCTATGGCATGATTACCCGTGATTTTCAGGCTAAACCGGCGTACATGGCTTACAACACGCTCATCGGCACGCTCCGCGGTTACAAGTTCGTCAAGCAGATCACACCCGCTCAGGATCAGTGGATGTTCCTCTTTGAAAAGGATGATCACTACGCATTGGTCGGCTGGGCGCAGCAGCCCTATGCCATCGGGCAGATCGTGCTTCACTCCGATAGCAAGACCGTTGAACATGTTGACATGATGGGGAACCGTCAGACCATGCCCCGCCTCTCGGATGGCAGTGTCGTGGTGAACCTTGAGATGCAGCCGGCTTACTGGGTCTTTGACAAAGCAAGCAAAGCGCCCGACATGACGGACAGTCTGATTGAGCTGCCGGGGGTTGCTGCCTGGATTCCTGATCAGAAGAATGATCTTGAGTTCAACTTCACCAATCCTCTGAAAAACAAGGCTAATTTCTCATTCCGCGTGCAGCTTCCCCGATCGTTGGGTGGGGCGGTGATGCAGTTTGATCGCAGCATTGATGCGGGCAAGACCGTTGCCATGTCCTTGCCGATGGGCCTTGTCAGTGGTGATGTGGATTACGCCCGCCCGTTTAGTTGCATCATGCAATATCAGGATGACAACTATCAGCTCAACGGCTCCTGTCAGATTCCCATCCAATGGGCCGGCGTGATTGCCAAGGGTAAAGCATCGACCCAACCGACGTTCACGGTGGACCATCGTGATCAGGTGTTCGACTTGTACATCGGTGATCCTGCAACGCGTCATCGCCTGTGGACTGGTCCCAAGGACTTGTCTGCTCAGACGTGGATCTGGGCCACTGCCAAAGCCGTGAACCTGCGCATCGTGGTTAACGACGATAAACACGTGCAGCCTAATCCTGAAAACCAGCTGTGGAAGTCCGACTGTATCCAGCTTGCGATGCAGCTCCCGGGGCAGAACGGTCAATGGGAAATCAATCTGGGGCGCAGCGATGCAGGTCAAGCCATGGTCAATCCCGGCATTGTCCCGCAGGGCTTGGATGCATCTGCCGTCAATCACGATACGCTCAAGACCACTCAACATGATGGCAAAGTGATTTACGAATTAACCCTGCCGTTCTCAGCTTTGAGCATCACGCCTGAGAAGTTTGCAGAAGGTGTGTACCTGAGCATGCTCGTCAACGATGACGATGGTCATGGCCGTGACGGCTGGATCGCGCTGTCCTCAGGAATCGGTAACGGCAAAGACCCGACCTGTTACCCGCTGTTCATCGTCAAGTAATTTGATTGAATCTCAAAACTCAAAACAGCTTGCGGTTTAGCGCTCCAGGACGCGATGTGATCCAACCAACCGACCCATCTCGCCAAGGCAATGCTAAACCGCAAGCGGTCTATCATTCGGACGAAACCCGAAATTTAAATCAGAACATCCCCGGCAAGACCTCATCCATCTCCGGATAGAGCATGCGTAATTTCGCACAATCAAACCGCTCGCTCATCTCTTCGGGGGGCTGCTTGGCGAGTATGAAACGCATCACCGCGTCGACCACCACGCTCGGGCTCACCCGGCCGTGTGACCAGTGGTCATAGTCCGACCAATCCAGGCGCACGGTGAATTCGTACTGGTTTCGCCGGGTCTCGATACGAACCGGGTATTGCCAGCAGCGAATCATTTCCATTTCTTCGCCGATGTGTATGGTCGCCATGATCAATCCGTCTTACAATAGGGGACTATGTCCCAAGGATATCACAGTCCCGATGATGAGGACGACCCCAGGCTTGCCATCCGGCGGCATACCGACCGCTGCTTTTTCAAAGTCGAAGAAGTGGTCGAAGGTGAGGGGTACATCGTCGATGGGATTCTGATACCCTTGGACGACGTTGCTGAAGTCCGGGATGATGACAGCGATGTTTGTAATCAATGACCCGATCGCTGCGACAGAACCTGTCGTGATGCCTTGATATCCCGCCGGTGAGACAACGATGACATTCCTGATTGAAACATTACTGCTGGGCCTGGTGAACCTGTCACTGCATAAGTCCCGTTCCCTGCTCACGGCGTTGGGCATCATCTTTGGTGTCGCTGCGGTGATCACGATGGTGGCAATCGGTGAAGGTAATAAGCAAAAAGCCCTGGCGGACATTCGTGAACTGGGCGCCCGCAATGTCATCGTGCGATCGGTCAAACCACCATCGGATGCCAATAACTCCGGTTCGTCCTCATCGCAGGTGTTGATCCAGTACGGCATCACCCGCAAGGATATTCGCCGACTTGAGCAAACCATCGACGGCATTGAACGCATCGTCAATCTCAAACGTGTCGGCAGCAAAGTCACCACCCCCAAACACAAAGTCGCTGCAGAAGTCTTCGGCACAACTGCCGAGTTGGCCAAGGTCACACGCCTGCAAATCGCACGAGGCCGCTATCTCACCGAAGCGGATCAGCATCAATCGACCAACAATATCGCGGTCATCGGTGATGCGGTCGCCAAACGCTTGTTCCGACTCGAAGACCCGTTGGGCAAGACCATCAACATTGATAATCAGGGCTTCGTCGTGGTCGGCATCCTCAAACCTGTCGGACTTGCAGCAGGAGCGGGCACCGCACTGGTCGGACGTGACCTGAACTTCGATGTCCACATCCCCATGTCCGCTGCGATGGCACGTTTTGGTGACACACGCGTGAACCGCGGTAACGGCAGCTTCGAAGCCACCAGCGTGGAAGTCTC
>JBICHS010000242.1:0-7620 GCA_043101135.1 Phycisphaeraceae bacterium JB051 | reverse complement strand
GGGGTGATGGCTGAAGATTGTGTAACGCCCAGGCTTCGGTGATGTGGTTGGGTTTGTGCATCAGGCATGCTGGCTCATCCGGATCAACATTGACGGTGAACTGGTCAAGTCCTAATGCGATGCCCTTGGCAATGGCTTTGACGAAAGCTTCCTTGCGCGTCCAGATGGTATGAAAAGCGCGGAACTGTTTGTCCGTTGGCAATTGCATCAGGGCATCAAACTCGGCGGGTGAGAAGAACCGCTTGGCCATTTTTTCGAAATTCTCACGGGGGCGGTGACATTCAATATCCACGCCGATCGTCAGGTCTGGGCTGACTGCGATCAGTGCCAGGTCTGCTGAATGGGTGACATTGAAATGCACCGGGTGATCCGGGAGATAGGGCTTGCCATGTTCGGTATGGGCGAATGATACATGGGCAGGATCGCTGCGCAACACCGAAGCGATCACCATGCGAAGCAGCGCGCGCGTGATGGCAAATTCGCTTTGTCTTTGCAGGCTTTTAAATCGGTCGTGGCGTTTGCGTTCCGTCTCATCAAGCAAGTCCAAGGCTCGCGTGATGGGGATGGGGGGGGCGGTCAGTGACAGGGCAAATACATCGACGCAGCCGGATTGAGCCTGCCAATCATCGGGCATGGTTGGCCATGGGCAAAGTTGCAGATCGGATTTTGGATTTCGGATTGGATTCACGTTGGTTCGCCCTGACAATGTTCCTGCAATGACAGGTCACAGGTTCCGAAATGGCGCGATGGATTTAGGGGTACCAGACTTCGATGTTGTCGACCTGTGTCTGTGTGCCCGGTGTTCCCAACAGTCGGATGGTGACCGTTGCCGTACTGCGTGGGTCCATGGAGGGGCTGGTGGCAACGGGAATTTCGTTGACGTACCAGAGGATGTTGTAGGGCGTGCGTCGTGCTCGGACGGTGATGCTTTTGCCGTCCGAGGGGATCACGGGATACTCAGCTTGTGCAGCAGGGGCAGAGCCGGGCTTGGCTTCACTGACAATACCCTGGTCGGTGAGTTTGAGCGTGAGTCGTACACTGTCACTGGCCAGCGAGAGAACGAAGGTTGCCTTGGGATCGAGTGTGACGGTCATGCGAACCTGCTGAATCGGTGCGTCGGATTGCATGGGGGTGTATTCCACGCGTGACTCGCCGTTTTCTGATCCGCCGATGACCATGTTGAGTTTCTGGTTGACGATGGTGGCGCCTTTGCCTGCGGTGGCACGGACGCGGAAATTGTTGCTGAGGATTTCACTGTCAAAGTTTTCACCGGCATGTGCTTTGCCCAGATCCTTGTCCTGGGGGTTGGTCGACTTGGGCTTGCTGGTGTTGTTTGCAGGATTGAGTTCCACGGCATCGTCTGCCGGCTTGGGATCAATGACCGCGGTTTGGAACTGTTGGGTCTGCTGCTGATCGTCATTGGAGCCCATGATCATGACCACACCAATGACGATGGCAATGACCAGTAAAAACAGGACCGACAAAGCAATGATGATGGCGGCGAACGGGATCGGTGATGAACTCTGAGCCCGGGGTGCGTTCAGATCCGCTTCGACCTGAATCTCCGGCCCGTCCATGGCTGCCAACGAAGCGTCCAACGGGCCTTGACCCGCTGGTGCCGCTGCGACATCGTCATCCAGTTCCAGTTCGTAGGCTTGATCGTCTTCAAGTAACGGCAGGAGATTCGACGGCGGGGGCACGTCCTTGGTCGGAACCTTGGTTCCCAATCGCTTGGAAAGCAACTGGTCGTAACGCTGGTAATTCTTCGGGTCAGACAAGGCAACACGTGCTGTGGCAACCTCGTTCATCATACGCGTTGCGGTTTCACGTTTGATGCGGTCGGGGAGCATGGCAAATTGATCGAGCTTCTCCAAACGCTGCTTGGCGGAGATTTCCACTGCACCGGGATGATGACAGAAATGCGGTAGCCCCAATAACGTGTAATGATCCGGCGGCATGTCCGGCTCATGGGTTTTGGGGTCAATTCCGAGCCACTCTTTGTAATAGTCTGCTGCCATGGATCCAATCGTTACGCTAGTCGCAAGCTGTTGCTAACTGTGTCATCGTGCATTTGTCCTATCAGCTTAACCGATTTGATCTGAAGGGACTAGGCAAGATAGACCGTTATGCGAATCTCAAGAGCGCTCTTTTTAACGCGTTGCAGTTATTGGACGTGGCGGGTCGGATTTCATTTCAACAAGACGCGCTAAATCGCAAGCGGTTTACATTCGGACGCAATCCGCAATCCATTAACGGCTGCCGCTGACGACCATTTTCTCCACAGCCTGCTTGGCCTGGCCGATTTCAGCCTGGTTCATCGCATTGGTGCGGTCAATGGCCGTGCTGGCGGTGGCGCCGCTGGTCGCTTCCATCGCTTTGACATCCAAACGTCCGGAGTTGTCGTAGCTGAAGGTGACGTAAATCGTCGACCCTTTACGAAGACCCCAGGGCAGCTTCTCAATGGTGCATTTGCCGATGGGGATGCATTGGTCGGGTTTGTCCGATTCCCCTTCGACGATGATGACCGAAACCGATGTCTGGTTGGGGACCACTGTGCCATACCGCTTGGTGACCGAGGTCGGCAGCAGGGTGTTGGACGGGACGATGATGGAGTTGACCTTGGATTTATCTTCGTTGGTCATCACCACACCGAGGCTGTGAGCGTTGACGTTGTGTGTCTGGATCGCGCGAAGCACGTCGGTGGCATCGTTGGCGTCGTACTGCTCTGAGGGGCTGACTTCTTCGAGTTCCACTTCGGCAACCGTCGAGCCGTCCGATGAAATGGCGTCAGTCGTCAGCGTGCTGGCGCCGCCTTCGTGTGGGGCGATGCCATCGGAAACCGTTTCGGCATTGGGATCGACTTGGACCATCGGCAAAGCCGCATCGTCGTCCTTAATCTTCATCTCCGCTGACGGGGCAACAGGCTTGGGCTTGGCGGCTTTGCTGGCCTGTTTCTGAGACTGGTAACGTTTGAGTTGTTCGATGGCTGCGTGGATCGCTGCACCATGTGCCACCACTTCGTCAGGCGACAGGGAGGTGTTGGGCTTCTTGCCTGTGACACGTTCCAGAAGCTTGATCACCTGGGGCATACGGGTTGAGCCCCCCACGGTCAGCACTTCGTCGACTTCGCTCCACGCCAGGCCTGCGGCTTCGATGACGCGGACGATACGACTTTCCGTGCGGTAAAGCAGGTCGGAAGTCAGTTCTTCAAATTGCTGACGGGTCACGTCGATGTTCACGGGCTTGCCTGCAAAGGTGATCCCCATGCGCGCCTTGTCACGAGCCGAGAGGGCGCGTTTGCAGTCTTCAGCCGCGACAAGCATCTGCTGGAAGACGTGCTCATCATTGCGTGGGTCCACGCCATGCTTGGCCTTGAAGGCGACCGCTGCAGCATTGAGCAGTTTCATGTCCCAGTCTTTACCGCCCAATTGCACATCACCATCGGTGGCAAGCACGGTGAGATTGTTACCTTCAATGCGCAGGACAGTCACGTCGAACGTGCCACCACCCAGGTCATAGACCACAGCGATGCGCGCTTTGGACGTTTCATCAGCCAGACGCAGTACGTCGTCCTGGCCGTCACTTTTTCGTTTGATATCCCGATAGGCAAAAGCCAGCGAAGCGGCGGTCGGTTCGTTGAGTACATCAAGCACTTCAAGACCGGCAATTTCACCGGCGGCCTGCGTGGCCTGGCGCCGACCTTCGTCAAAGTACGCAGGCACGGTAATCACCGCACCGTCAATCGGGCCGAGCTTGGCTTCGGCATCCTGTTTGAGCTTTTTGAGGACCAACGCACTGATGGCTGGCGGGGGGAGTTTGCGACCTTGAATCGCTCGGCTGTAAAAACGTTCACCCATCTCACGCTTGACGCATTCGACGACCAGATCAGGATTGTCCAACGCCGCGGCGCGCGCTTCGGCACCGACCACCACCTGACCACTGGGTTCAAAAAACACCACCGAAGGTGTCGTCAACGAACCTTCAGCATTGGGGATCGTCACCGGCGTACCATGCGCATCGACATAGGCCATCGCGCTGAACGTGGTCCCCAAGTCGATACCGATATATCGCTTGGCCCGAGGCGATTCGCTCATGGCCAAAACTCCTTGCTCTGAATCTCAAACATAGCCTGTTGGCTGCCCTGGTTACCCCACTGCGCCGAAGCACAGTTCCCCAGGCAGATCATCCTGACCTGCCGCAACCTTACATTATATATCGATTTGATCTTCGGGTCGCATCAGCTATCGGAAGTTTTTATTCCGATGTCCATCTCCTCAGATCGCGGTTTTGACGATTATGCCGAATACCCTTGGATTTCAAACCTCACTGAGGCAGCTGGCGGTCAATTCATCGGCCATCTCGTCCGATAGGTTGATTGGACAAGTACCGCCGATGCCCCATTCGTCACATCATGACCCATTGGGCATCCATGTTCAACACAAGGGGTGATGCTATGCGCATCGCATTTGTCCTGGATCGCTTCCCGCTGCTCTCGGAGACGTTTATCGTCAACCAGTTGGCGGGGCTGTTTGATCGCGGGATCACAACCGATATCTATTCGCTTTACCCGGGCGATACCCATCAGATGCATGCCGATGTATCACGCTATGGCATGCTTGAACATGTGACCTACGCCCCAACGATGCCCCAGGGTAAACTCAGCCGGATTCTCAGTGGTGCGAGTCATTTTGCCAGCTTGTTACCACGGAATCCACGTGCTGCGGTCAGCTGTGTGAATCCCGCCGAGCATGGCCAACTGGCAAGCAGCATGCGCCTCATCCACATGGCCAAGCCGTTTTTCACCAAACAGCGGTATGACATTATTCATTGCAACTTCGGGCACATCGGCCAATTCATGGCAAGGTTGCGTCCCATGGGCTTAATGCCCGGGAAATTGCTCGTCCAGTTCTACGGCTTTGATGCCTCACAGCGCCCCAAAATGGAAGGCCCTGATCTTTACAAACAGCTCTTTGAGCACGCCTCCGGTGTGATGGTGCTCAGTCACTACATGAAAAAGCAGCTTGGCGATCTGGGGTGTCCTCAAGAAAAATTGCTCATTCATGGCACAGGTGCTGATGCGCGAAAATTCCCATACAAGCCGCGAACCCTTGAGCCCGGTCAGAAGATCCGAATTTTGAGCATCGCCCGTTTGGCAGAGAAAAAAGGTCTTGAGTATGCCATCCGCGCCTTTGCCCAAGTCAAACCGCAGCGGCAGGATTTTGTCTATCAAATCATCGGCGATGGCCCATTGCGTGAACCCTTGCAAAAACTCATCGATGAACTTGAGCTGGGTGATTGTGTCGAGCTTGTGGGATGGAAGGTGCAGGATGAAGTCTGCCAATACATTGACCAGTCGCATATCCTGCTTGTTCCCAGTGTCACCGCCAAAGATGGTGATCAGGAAGGCACGCCGACGGTGATCGTCGAAGGTGCGATGATGGGCTTGCCGGTGATCAGCACGTTGCACAGCGGTATTCCCGATATGGTCCTTGAAGGACAAAGTGGTTATCTCGTTCCCGAACGTGATGTCGATGCCATGGCAAAGAAGCTTGTCCAATTGATGAACCAGCCACAGGATTGGCCAGAGATGGGACGCTGTGGTTCGGAGCATGCCCGCAGTCGCTATGACGTAAAACTGCTCAACGATCAACTTGTGGAAATTTACCAGCAGGTTCTCGATTCACCCGATGATGTAAGCAGCAAGGCACACTGAACACAAAGGTATAAGTCCGCATGAATTTCCCGGTATCGGTCATCATCCCATGTCACAACGCTCAGCAGTGGCTCCCCGGCACGCTGGCGTCTGTTGCTGCGCAGACGCACAAACCTGAGCAGGTGATACTCGTGGCAGATCGTTGTACGGATGAGTCGGTCAATATTGCCCGTGAATTTGATTTGCCCATCCAGATCATCGAAACGGACTTTGGCAATGCCGGTCCTGCTCGCAATGCCGGTGTCGCGTTGGCTGATTCGCAATGGGTGGCTTTACTCGATGCCGATGATCACTGGCTGGCCAATCACCTTGCCGATGCCGCATCGCTTTTGCACGACACGGATCACGTTGCCTACTGTGCTGGGCATCGGTTCATGGATAACAATGATCAGCCATTCCCGCTGCCTGCCTGCTTTTGGCAAGGTTGGGCCGAACCGCACACGCAACTCACCGACACCGATTATGTCCAGCTCATGCTCAAGGGCATGCACTTTGGGCACTCGACCGTTGTTTATCGCAAAGAACGATTTGATCAGGTCGCGGGCTTTAACCCGCAACAGGTTCGGCGTCACGATATTGATCTGTGGCTTCGCATGATTCACGAGCATCACTGGGCGTATCATCCTGGTCCGGCTGCACATTACCGCAATCAAACACCGGGTAGCATTTCGCGAAACATGGTCGAGGTGACCTATTACCAGCTCCGTGCGCTATTGCTCAATGAAGAGGCTTATGCACACACCGATTTGCATCGCATGATTGATGCTTATGCACGTCGTGCGGCCAGCGTCGCTTTTGGGGATGCGACCGGAGCTTGGCGGGATAAGCTCTACGAAATCGCCACCCCCAAACTCCCAGCAAACTATCAACGTGCATACCGCGTGATGCGCCTTTGCCCGTGGTTTTTCAAAGCAATGATCTGGATGAAGCGTCAGACGATTGGCCGAGTTTCAGCAGCTGCCAAAGCAAAGCGAGATCAACAGCAAGTTGATACCTCTACCCCAACGGAGGTGTCATCATGACGGATCAAGCCGCACCTGCGACACCGTATTTCAGCGTGGTTATGCCTGCCTACAACCGCCACAAACTCATCGCAGAGTCGGTTGGCTCGGTGCTCAATCAGACGTTTACTGATTTTGAACTCATTGTCGTGGATGACGGCAGCACCGATCACACCGTTGAGATTCTTCAACAGATTGACGATCCACGCTTAACGGTTCTTGAGCAGGTCAATGCCGGCCCTGGTGCTGCACGCAATCGCGGGATCGGTGTGGCCCGTGGTGCGTATGTTGCCTTTCTGGACAGTGACGATTTATACCTGCCCTGGACGTTGCAGGCTTACCATGATGCGATTGCTGCCAACGACCAACCGAGTTTGATCATCAGCCATGCCAACGACTTTCATAACACGGGCGAATTGTCACTGATCACCCAGGAGCCCATGCGGGTTGATCACTACGATGACTATTTCAAAGCTGCAGATCAAAATTTCTGGATCGGTGCCAGCGTCGTTGCCGTCAGGCGTGATGCGCTCTTGGCGTCCGGCGGATTCAATAATGCCAAGGTTAATCAGGAAGATTGTGATCTCTGGTTAAGGCTTGGCGATACCCCGGGCTTTATCGCGATTCATAAGCCCATCTGTTCGGGCAGACGTTGGCATGATCAAAACGTCTCGCACGAAATGGACAAGAATATCAAGGGTGTTCAGTACCTGCTACACCAGGCCAAACTCGGTGCCTATCCCAAGTCCAATCCCAAGGCATTGTTCACCATTCTCACCCGTCATATCCGGCCTGCATCGCTGGATTGCATCAAGCATGGTTATCGCGGTGTTGCCATTGAGCTTTACATGAACACCTTGCTTTGGAACCTGCGTCTTGGACGCGTTCGCTACCTGCTTGGTTTCT
>JBICHS010000241.1:0-6110 GCA_043101135.1 Phycisphaeraceae bacterium JB051 | reverse complement strand
TGTTAGCATATGCGAATTGATGTTGCATGGCGAGAGGTCTTTGTTTCAGACGAGCCGCGTTGTGATCCGGGACAACGCTGGATTCGACGCAGCTCAACTTTATCATTGCAATCGTTCAACACGCTCTATTGCTACTCGCATAAACAATCGCCCATTTCCGTCACTCCCGCGCAGGCGGGAATGACGACTCGAACTTCTGTTTGCCGATTAATGACGCGAACTGTTCTAATTCTCCTTTGAACATTGGTCGAATCCCGCGGTGCCCCCCGGAACACACCGCGGCTCGCCTGATGGTATTTTCGATAAATTGCCAAGCAGAGTCATTCAAATTCTGGGCCTATCGGTGTACCATGTCAGGCTATGCACCACAGTCACTTTATTTACCCGACCCTGATGCATGGTCCAACCGTGGCGATTCCCACAGGCAAAGGTGTTTTGCATTGTCGGGCGACGGCGGTATTGGTCCCGCAGAATGCCTGTCATCCCGAGAACATCTCCGCGGAAACCCAGCCGGTGATCTGGCAGTTCCCGCAGTTCAACCACACGCCCCAGCAATCGCTTTGGCTGCGACTGATCCCTGCAGTGGATGTCCGTAGCTACACGATGATCCGCGTCTTCACCGGTCAGTCCCACCAGTTCCTGGCTCAGCAATCGGTGGGTTTGCCCAGTGTGTATGAACCGTTGGACATCCCGCTGCCGGATGACTCGGCATCGCTGATTGCCAAGGAAGGGCTGAAGCTTGAACTCTATGGCGATGAGCCGATGCATGTGTTCGTGCAGCAGGGACGAGCCACCGAAACCGACATCACCAACGAAGCCCTCTCCTCAGGTCTGGTCGTGCAGCCTGCGGGGCAATCACGTTCTGAACTCATCGGCGCGTTGGAAAAACGCCTGTGTTCAGCAGGCAGTTGGCAAGCGTGGAGCTGGATGGGCGGCTGCGTCCTCGACGGGCTCTGGGCGCTAAGCCAGGTCGGCAGTGTTCAATCCGGCAAGCATTTCACCGATGCCATCGACCGCTTCTTTGATGCCTACATGACCGACTTTGATCTGGTGAGTTTCACGCCGCGGTCGGTCATGGTGGTCAACGAAATCGGTGGCGTGGAAGGTGGCTTGCCCTGGGCAACGATGATCCGCCAACGCCCGGATCACCCGGTGACGGAGCTCTTTGCCAACTTCATCCCGCGATTCCTCTCCGAGCAGCAGCAAAACCAGCAGTACACCTGCGAAGGCAATTACACGTTCACCTACCCGATGATGGTCACCGCACTGGCCAAGGGTCGCGAAGACTGGGTGACCAAAGTGTGGGACAACCTGCGCCATTGGCAGGATGCACTGCGTCAAAACGATGGCCTGTATCTGCGAAACAACGCAGGCAAGTTGACCTATCGCAACTGGGCCCGAGGTTGCTGCTGGTACAGCCTTGGTTTGGTGCGAACCCTGGAGGCTGCGCAGTTTTCCGGTGTGACATTGCCAGATGATTTACTCGAAGAAGTCAACGACGTGCTGCGTTGGCTGCTGGCTCAGCAACGTGCTGATGGTCTCTGGTCCAACTTCATTGACGAACAGGCGATGGTGCCCGACACCTCCGGTTCAGCCGGGATTGCTGCAGCGATGACGATTGCCTGCAACTGCAACATGCTTGAAGCGACGTTGGCCCAATCCTGCATGCAGGCTGCCAACTACACGATGGATACCTTGCTGCATTATGTCACCGCCGATGGCCATCTCACCGGGGTCGCCCCCAACAACAAAGCCGAGTCAGGTACGACCCTTCAACGTCAGAGCTATCGCGTGACCATCCAATTCGGCACGGGTTTACTGGGCAGTCTCCTTGCCGCCCAACGCACCGCCGGCTCAGGCACCTCCGCGGTGGATGACTTGGATTGAATGCGCCACATGGATTGACTCAAGCTGTGACTTTCCGCAGTTACGTATGACGACGCTGGATTTTCATAACAAGGCAACCCGTGCCGCGGGAGCGACACGGCTTTGATGTGTTTGGCGTTGGTGTTCATGAGCATTGAGAAATCAATCCGTTAACAATGAGCACAGCATGTCAATGCGGTGCAGGTCTTAAGACACATCAAAGCACCTGCACCGGATTAACATGCGGTACTCAAATCAGTGCAATGCACGCGTCAAGTCGGGATTGACATGATCTGCTGATTCTACAGACACAATAAAAACACACCGCAGCCAGGAGAACGCACTAGGCTGCGGTGTGTCACAACTATCTGCCAGCCGTCTTCGTACAAATGGGGCAAGTGCCGGCTGACATTGGGGGATCCTGATATTTATTTCTCCGAAGCGTTATCTATCTTTCACAAAATCAATGTCCGTTAAGGGGATCTCCCACACCGCCCCGCAGAGTCATTGGATTCAGGCAGCCGTCGTGACCATGGCATGTTCCAGTGCCTGATCACAAAGATCGCCGATGCTGTCGACCACCTGTCCGGGTTGGTAGGCAAAGTCAGGTAAATCATCACGCGAGGTCCCGCCGGAGAGCACGAGCACGGTGTTGTAGCCCATCTGCACGCCGCCGAGGATGTCGGTTTCCATGGTGTCACCGATCATGGTGATTTCGTTGGTGCGCAGGTTCAGTTCCTTACGGGCCTGACGCATCATGATGGGGCTGGGCTTGCCAACGCTAAACGCCTTGGCACCGGTGGCGGACTCGATCATGGCTACGATCGCGCCACAGCCGGGGCGAAGCCCATGTTGCGTCGGGCAGTTGGGGTCCATGTTGGTAGCAATGAGTTTGGCGCCGTTGGCAACGAGGCGGACAGCCTGTTCGATCTGCTCCATATTAAAGGACCGACCTTCACCGACGACGACGTAGTCCGGGTCGTGATCGACGATGGCATAACCGTTGGTGTGCAGCGCCTGGGTGAGGCCGCCCTCACCGATGACGTAGGCCGTGCCGTCGGGCTTCTGGTTAGCCAGGAAACGCGCGGTGGCCATGGCACAGGTGAAGATGTGGCTTTCACCGACGTTGATACCCATGCGAGCGAGTTTGGTCGCCACGTCGCGACGGGTCCGCTGTGAGTTGTTGGTCAGAAAGAGGAAGGGGATGTCATGTTCGAGTAGCAAATTGATAAACCGATCTGCTCCGCGGATAAGTTGGCTGCCGCGGTAGATCACGCCGTCCATGTCAATGAGGAATCCTTTGGCCATTTTTACTTCTCCATGGCATTGGGGTCGTGGCTCCCGGTTCCGACGTGGGTGGGTTGAAAAAAGTCGGAGGTCCCGAGGGCGGTAGGTTGTATGCGTCAGCTGATACAGCACGGCTGACGTGAGAGCGATATGCAAAGGTCGTGCCAAACACCAAAATGTTCATTGGATGAACAAAACAAACACTTTGAACACAATTCAAGGTCTAAATTGCGCGCACGAAATTAAAAGTGCCTGAAAACAAGGCATTTATTGAGACACATCTGTCACCTGCGGATAAAGCGATTTGAGAGATAGGTAGTTTTAACAGGTCGCCCATGCAGGCAACACAGGCGAGTCTTGCCTGCGAATCGGTCACTTAGCGTTGGATCTGATCGGGCTCGATGAGGTTGCCTTTGGCGATGTCGCAGGTGAGCATTCTGCCAACCACATCGTCCAACTGGGCAGCGGGAATGCCCGTCCCCGGGCGGCGGAGCGTGAGGTCCTCACGGGTCAGCGGCATATCGGCTTTGAGATCACGGGCAGCACACACACTCTGACGGCTGATGCGACGGACTTCGCGTTCGACATCGCTCACGGACTTGTTGCGCTTACCAAGCATCACCTGGGCATCACGAATCTGCTGGACATACTTGACGAACATCTCCGGTGCCATGCTTGCTGCGTGATCCGGGCCCGGTGCGTTGATGTCATGCGTGATGTGCTTCTCAATGACACAAGCCCCCGCAGCGACCGCCAAAGCGCCGGTGTGCAGATTCTGCGTGTGATCCGAGTAGCCGATCGGCAGGTCAAACGCCTGTGCCATCATCGCAATCGCCCCGAGATTGGCATCTTCCATCGGTGTGGGGTAGCTGGAAACACAATGCAGTAAACATGCCTTTTCACAGGACTTACCCAGCAATTGGACAGCAGGGTGAATCTCAGCCAGATCGGCAGTCCCCGTGGACACCAACATCGGCTTACCCAATTCACAACACGCCTCAAGCAACGGCAGATTCACCACGTCCGGCGAGGCAATCTTGATCGCGTCGACCTCAAAATCCTGCACCGCGGGGATATGCTCCAAACTAAACGGCGTGACGATAAAGCCGATACCCAGCTCCCATGCCAGATCACGCACCGCAAGGATGGCGGTTAACTCCAACTGCAACCGCCTGAGCATCTGCTTGACGTCAGTCGCCCCCTGATCCTTTTGATAGTTGGCCAAAACCGCCTGCTCGGACAGCAGTAGATCAGGGTCAAAAAATTGCAGCTTCACCGCATCCGCCCCCGCCTGCTTGGCAATCCGCGTCAGTGACAGGGCTTTTTGCACATCCCCATCATGATTAACGCCAATCTCAGCAATAACACAGACTTGCGAGCCGTGGTCAACCGAGATCGGGGCAAAGGTAATGGGCATGATTGGGGTTCCTGAGCATGGTTTACAAGGCATTTTTACCGCCAAGACGCCAAGAACGCCAAGGTCGGAGAGAATTCAAAACAAGGCATTTTTTACCACAGAGTACACAGAGAACTCAGAGGTAAGACATTTAAAAGCAGAATCTCATCATGCTTCATAACTCTGTGCTCTCTGTGTCCTCTGTGGTTAAATGTCTTTTCTCTGTCTTGGAAACTTGGCGACCTTGGCGTCTTGGCGGTGAAAAAAATGAAAACACCAACCAGCCCAACGACACGCCAATTGGCAAAATTCCTTCACTGAGGATAACATTTTCCCTCTTACACCCAAGTTCAAGATTACCAATGGGAGCAAAAATTATGGCCCTTGATCTCGCAATCCTGCCCGGTGACGGTACCGGCCCGGAAGTCGTTGCTGAAGCAGTCAAAGTTCTCGAAGCCATTGCCAAGGCAGAAAACTTCGAATACACCACCAAGGAATATGACTTCGGCGGTGATCGTTACCTGTCCACCGGCAAGATCATTGACGATGAAGAAATTGCCGAACTCCAGAAGCATGACGCCATCCTGCTTGGTGCAGTCGGTCACCCCGACGTCAAGCCCGGCATCCTTGAAAAAGGCCTGCTGCTGAAGATGCGTTTTGCCATGGATCAGTACATCAACCTGCGTCCGGTCAAGCTTTATCCCGGCGTGGACACCCCGCTTAAGGACAAGGGTCCGGACGACATCAACTTCGACGTCATCCGTGAAAACACCGAAGACCTTTACTGCGGTAACGGTGGCATCATGCGTCAGGGCACCATGCAGGAAGTCGCGACCCAGGAAATGATCGCCACCCGTTTTGGTGCTGAGCGTTGCCTGCGTTACTCCTTTGAATACTGCCGTCGCAAGAAGGAAGCCGGCCAAGGTAAGGGTCTGCTGACTCTGGTCCACAAGACCAACGTGCTGACCTACTGTGGCGATCTGTGGTTCCGTGCATTCAACGAAATCGGTGATGCCGAGTATCCCGACATCAAGCGTGACTACAACCACATCGACGCAGCCTGCATGTGGTTCGTCAAGAACCCCGAGTTCTACGACACCATCGTCGTGCCCAACATGTTCGGCGACATCATCACCGACCTCGGTGCCATGATTCAGGGTGGTATGGGTATCGCCGCTGGCGGTAACATCAACCCCGACAAGGGCGGCACGAGCATGTACGAACCGATCGGCGGCAGTGCTCCCAAGTACACCGGCCAGAACGTCATCAACCCACTTGCCGCCATCGGCGCCCTGGCGATGCTGCTTCAGAACTCCGGCCAGAAGGCTGCCGGCGATAAAGTTGAAGCTGCCATCAAGAAGGTCACCCCCAAGCTCAAGAGCATGTCCGCTGGTCGCATGGGTTACTCCACGACCGAAGTCGGCGACCTGGTCATCGACGAACTGTAATTCAGTTTGTCACCGACAACCCAATATCCAAAAAACGCACGGCATAGAGTCGTGCGTTTTTTTGTGTCATTTTTTGCCATAGACAAGGCAGAACCTCACGCTCGCTTCGCTCA
>JBICHS010000240.1:0-3332 GCA_043101135.1 Phycisphaeraceae bacterium JB051 | reverse complement strand
TGCAGGCAAGCCGCTGATTGATTACTGGTTTGACCGCTTTGCTGCTGCAGACCTGTTTGATGTCCGAATCAACAATCACCATTTGCCTTTGCTGGTTCGTGACTACATCAATCGACGCAATGAACAGGGTGTGTTTCATGTGAGTGAAGCCTACGAGCCGCAGCTGCTTGGTTCAGCGGGTACTGTTCATGCCAATCGTGATTTCGTCCATGAAGATGATCTTTGTGTGATTGTCTATGCAGATAATCTCAGCGATGTTGACCTTGGTGCAATGATCCAATTTCATCAGTCGCATGATGACCCGTTTACGATGCTGCTCTTCCGCGCGGAGAATCCCAAGAAGTCCGGCATTGCAACATTAGACAATCAAGCACGCATTATCGACTTTGTTGAAAAACCTGAGAATCCGACCAGTGATCTTGCCAACGCAGGTATCTACGTTCTGGATGGTAAAGCGTATCACGAGATCGCGGATATGAACGCGTTTGACCTTGGCTTTGATGTGCTGCCCAAGTTCATTGGCCGGATGCGCGGTTGGGAATGGCAAGGCTATCACCGTGACATCGGCACGCATGCATCCCTTGAACAAGCCCAGAAAGATGTGATGGGGGGGTTGGCATGAGTCACAAACGTCCTGCAATTTTTCTGGATCGTGATGGCACGATTATCCGCCAGGTTCACCACCTTTGTGACCCGGAATTGGTCGAGTTAATTCCCGGTGCGGCACAGGCTATCAAGGCATTCTCAGAAGCTGGCTATGTCTGTGTGGTCATCACCAATCAATCCGTCATCGGACGTGGCAAACTCACCGACGAAGGTTTGGCAGAGATTAACCAGCGGATGGATGATCAACTTGCTGCCGAAGGTGCCAAGCTTGATGGCTTGTACTACTGCCCATTTGCACCAGCGAAGAATGGTGATCGTACGGCAGTGGAGCATCCTGATCGCAAACCCGGTTCCGGCATGTTGCTTCGTGCAGCTCAAGAATTGAATTTGGATTTGTCCCGTTCGTGGATGATCGGTGATATGACCAGTGACATGCTTGCAGGACGCAATGCCAAATGCAAAGGCTCGGTCATGGTACTCACCGGTAACGCAACGGAAAAAGACTTTAAACACGCTGACCACATCGAGCCTGCGCTCGGGGCGGCAGCACAATGGATACTGCAACAAGATGGCTGTTTTACAGCTGTGAAGGGAATGTAACGATGAAGATTTTAGTCACTGGTGGTGCGGGTTATGTTGGTAGTGCTTGTCTGCGATTTTTGCTCAGCCAAGGTGTTGATGCGTATGCGTATGACAACCTGATCCAAGGTCATAGCGAAGCCGTTCCTGAAGGTCGTTTCATTCAGGGCGATATTGCAGATACCGATAGCGTGGAAGCCGCGCTTAAGCGTATCGATGCCGACGCCGTGATGCACTTTGCTGCTGCGACATGTGTCGGTGAATCGGTCGAAGACCCCGAATACCACTACCGCAACAACATTGCAGGCACGATGAGTCTGCTTAATGCCATGCGTAAAGCAGGCGTAAAGCGGATGCTCTTTTCCAGTACCTGTGCGACCTATGGCATGACGCCCAAGGTGCCCATGAGTGAAGACACGCCACAGGAACCGTTCAGTCCTTATGCCCGAACCAAGCTGGCAGTGGAGTGGATGATCCGCGACTTTGCTGATGCGTATGGTCTTGGTTTTACCTTGCTGCGTTATTTCAATGCCTCCGGCGCATCAGCCTGTGGCAATTACGGTGAAGATCACAGCCCTGAGAATCACCTGATCCCGTTGGTGCTTCAAGTTCCGCTTGGTCAACGCGACAAGATTATGGTCTTTGGCACGGACTATCCAACCGAAGACGGCACCTGCATCCGTGACTATGTCCACGTGGATGACCTTGCTTCCGCTCACTGGCTTGCCATTCAGGCGACCACGCCGACAACACGTGAAGTGTTCAACATCGGTACAGGTAACGGCCAATCCGTGATGCAGATCATCAAGGCCTGCGAAGAAGTGACCGGCCAAAGCATCAAAATTGAAATTACTGACCGTCGTCCTGGTGATCCACCCGCACTGGTAGCTGACCCCAAGAAACTCAAAACCCAACTGGGCTGGGAACCCAAGTACACCGACATCCGTGACACCATTGCCACGGCATGGAAGTGGCATCAGTCCCATCCCACTGGATACCTGACGGGAGAAACCTCATGCGCGACTATCTGATTGTTGCACCTTGTCGAAACGAAGCCAAGTTCGCCCGCAAGACGCTCGACAGTCTTGTCAAACAGACCGTGACACCCAAGCTACTTGTTGTTGTCGACGATGGCTCGACCGACGAAACACCACAAATTCTTGCTGAATATGCAGCCCAACACGACTGGATCAAAATCGTTCGTCGTGAAGATCGTGGCAAGCGAAGTGTCGGCCCCGGTGTCATTGATGCCTTTTACGCAGGGCTCGATACCGTCGACATCAAGCAGTTCGACTACGTCTGCAAATTGGACTTGGATCTGATTCTCCCCGACGGCTACTTCGAAGGCTTGATGGCTCGGATGGAAGCCGACCCGCGCATCGGGACTTGCAGCGGCAAAGCCTACTTCATCAACGATGCAGGTCAACAGGTTTCTGAAGGCATTGCTGATGACGTCTCCGTCGGAGCCAGCAAGTTTTACCGTCGCCAATGCTTTGAGCAGATGGGGGGCTTTGTCCGCCAGGTGATGTGGGACGGGATTGATAATCACCGTTGCCGCATGCTCGGTTGGATTCCCTGCAGTTGGGATGACGAGGACATTCGCTTTATCCATCTCCGCCCGATGGGATCAAGCCAGAAGGGCATTCTCACCGGTCGGATGCGTTGGGGGTATGGCCAGTATTTCATGGGGACTTCCCTTGCTTACATCACCGCCAGCGCGATTTTCCGAATGAGTAAACCTCCTGTGATTCTCGGTGGTTTAGCGATCTGGTGGGGGTTTGTCTGGAGCATGATCAAACGCAAAGAGCGTTACGGTGATGCCGAGTTTCGCCGGTTTGTTCGTCAATGTCAGTGGTCGTTTTTGATCAAAGGCAAGAAGACAGCGGTTCAGGAAATCAACCAGAAACAAGCCACTGCATGGAAACCTGCTGGTGCTTGAGGTACTAATAGTCACTCCCACGCAGGCGGGAGGCCAGTGAAATATGCAAGCATCAACTGCATGCCACTGGATTCCCGCCTTCGCGGGAATGACGAAATAATGATGTTGCAGTCGTATCCATTAGAGATATTGAAAATGACTCAGACACAAACCAACAACTTGCCAACGGTCCGATTGATGGGGGTGACGCTGCATGCTCTGACACAGA
>JBICHS010000239.1:0-3251 GCA_043101135.1 Phycisphaeraceae bacterium JB051 | reverse complement strand
GTGTGCTCTTCCGATCTGAGAGATTTGCGGTTTGTGTCGATGGCTATTAGCTCATCAGAAATTTTCTGGATCAGGCCATCATTCTTCTGGGCAGCAGGGCTGATGTAGCCAAGCATTTGCCCCACCGCCTGGAAATAGGCTTCGGGGTTCGACCCCATGACAATGACCAGGCGATGTTGGGCCGGTGCCTCGCGGAAACCTTCCGGGCCATAAAGCACCAACCGACGCTGTGGCGAGATGCCTTCGGTAAGGCTGCCTTTGCCTTGTTTGTGGGTGATACCTGCGTTGGCTTGTTCGCTGTCGTAAGCAATCTGGGTGCTGATACTGTCAGCCAACTGCGCAGGGATCCATCCGGAACCAAATCGCATGAGACTGATTGCGCTTGCCTGCCCGTGCACACGAATGCGATAAAACGCAGGGGGGACCTGCTCCAACGGGTCGTAGACGCCAAAGTAATAAATCTGTTCAATTTCATTGCCTGGTGACTGCGCACCGAGAACGGTCGTGCCTACCGCAAGGCCGATGGTTTCGCCTGTGTTACTGCAGCCGGTCACGGATAAACACATCAGCAAAATGCCGATGGCAAAAGTGGGACGATGTGATATGCCCCTCAGCCAATCGTGATCACAATTGGCAAGGCGCACGGGAATTATCTGGGACATGAGGTCCTCCCGAAAATTAGTTTTGGCGTAGACGATTCTTGGACGAATTAGTAAAAAAGACTGCAAAAAGAGATTATGCCTAAAGTATTTTTTGGTCAATACCCAGTTTTTTGTAACCTGCTAGGGTTTTGTCTATGTTTGTGATGTAACTCTTTTGTTTAGGCGATTATTCATATTTATATTTTGTTATTGAATATAAATGGGAGGGGGATTGTTGAATAAGGCAACCCGTGCCGCAGGAGCGACACGGCTTTTGTTTCGACAACCTGAATGTGTCGTAACGAATTCACATCGCATGTCGTCACGTTGAGCAGCGGGGGGTGTTAACCCCGTGCAGGTTGATGTGCGTGTGTTCGATGTGCAGGTGAACGCATTACGAAAGCCGTGACTCTCCCGAGTCGCGGGTTGCCTTGTTGTTTGCGGGTGTTGTTTGTTGGTGTGTTTGATTGAATAAATCGCACAAGGCAACCCGTGCCGCGGGAGCGACACGGCTTTGTTTTTACGGTGTGCTTGTCGGTGTTTTTGTATCTTTCGCCCATCCACACTCGGGGCAATGCTCGGGGGTGCCGGTGAGGTCGTAGTCGCATTTTGGACAGCCGTTGGGGTTTTTGAACTTCGCCCAACGTGAAGTGAATATCGCGATCAAACATCCCACGCCAAAGCCAACCAGTGCGTTGAATGGCAGACCCAGTGCAAAGCTTTGCCATCCTGGATTCATGGCTGATATGCTGCGTCCCCAGATAGACCACGCTTGGATGAGTCCGGGCCCTGTGAAAAAAAGGGTGACATACATCAGCATTGGATGTCGCCACAACCAGTCGTATTGGTAGTTCAGGAGTATGAAAGCTGCTGCAGTCACGCCACAGAAAAGGTAGCAACTGATTCGGCCGAAATACCAAATGCGTTTACGGTGCTTCTTATCCAAAGGCACACTGGCCCACGCCATGAGCATGCCAAACACACTCATGCAGACTGTGTTCAATAGCAGCATCGTGAAAAGGCTACGGATTAAATGTGTTTGAAAATCACCATTTGTATCACCGTACAGCAAGCTGCAAATTAAGGCGCTCGGCCAGACCAATAATAGTCCACCAACAAAGTGGATGCTTGATTCGAGTTCCGTCATTCCAAGCTGCAACGCTGTGAATAGAAAGGTCAGTCCCCCTGACCAGAGTGTGTATTTAAGTGTACGATTCATATGTCCCCGTCCCCCGTTCCCCGGAAGTGTTGGTTGTATCAATCAATGCTATGCGTCAGATCCATGATGACAAGTTGCGTGACGTATTGGCTTGCACCGGATTAACATCCGGTGCTCAGGTGTCTACGTTTATCGGCGTTTTCGCATCTTTCTCCCACCCACATTCCGGGCAATGCTCGGGTGTGCCGGTGAGGTCGTAGTCGCATTGCGGGCATAGCCCCTTTGTGTTTTTAAAGATACAGAACCGTGATGACATGATGGCTAAAAAGCAGCCAATGAAGTAGCCGCTGATTGTGTTGATTGTGATTCCCAGAAGAGTTGCAAGGTAATAGATTTTCCGTTCGTCAGGAAAGGGCTCTGTAATACACATGTATGCTTGTCGTTTGCCCAATGATGTAAACATACGAATGAAATAGGCCGCGTTTGGATGCATGGATAAATTTACATAGTCGAGCGCCAGAAACGCGATCGCTGTCAGAAAACCAACAGTGATTGCTGTGTTCTTGCCAAAGCATTTGATTCGTTGATAGTGTTGATTCGTCCACGTTGGGCTGGCCCATGACATTAAAGCGCCAAGAAGAATACTTATTGGTGCATTGATCATCACGGCTAGAAATAACTTGGTGATTTCAGGTAATTGGAAATAAATAAAACGACGTTGTCCATACTCGAATAATTTGCGGCTTGGAAGTGTAATTAAATCGGCAATTGCCCCGCCCCACGCATATAGCTTCATCAAGTCAATCAGCGATGAAATGATCGTGATCAGCAGCAGGATCAAACTTGTACGCATTACAAATTGAAACGTCCGATTCATGTTTTCCCCTGGAAGTATGCAAGCGCACTGCCTTGCATCTGTGTTTATCTGTGTGCATCTGTGGCTAATGTGCCTTGAACCATTTCAATCAACATATCCTGTTCAGTCGCATCGCTAAACCCCATGGCTAACTTCACGCGGTAGACCGGATCGTCTGCATTTAACTTGGGCCATTTGACGTAGTCTTTTTCCGTGGTGATGACGATGGCGTTTTGAGCTTTGGCTTGTTCGACGATTGCTTTAACTTCTTCCGCGGGCCATGCGTGGTGATCGGGTTTGATGATCATGTCTTTGATATCTGACGCATGAGCTTGCAAGGTGTTCCCGAATGCTGCGGGGTTACCAATGGCGATGGCGGCGGAACACGGCTTGCCGTTTAGCAATTGCAGGTCGTGTTCGTTGTCCTGTGTGTCGAGTAAACCGATCCATTGATGCGAGGCATGGGCGATGGGCGCTTTGCCGGTGATGTTCGTGATGGTTTGATCGAGTTTGGCAATAGCTTGCGGGGGAACTTGATCGGCACGTGTGATGATCAGGCTATCTGCACGTTTGAGCGCGGACATCGGTTCACGCA
>JBICHS010000238.1:0-4956 GCA_043101135.1 Phycisphaeraceae bacterium JB051 | reverse complement strand
AGTCGCCCAAGATGTTCGTCAATCACGCAGACCCCAGCAGCATAGGCAGCAAGCTCATCGCGGCGATTGTCCCCGGTTTTGTCCAGCCATGACAGTCAGCAAAGTCTTCGACCGGGGCGCTGGGGACACCTTTCTTGCGGTACCAGTTTTCCAGCCGACGCGGCTTACCTGAAAAGGGCGAGTGCGTATCGGTGTAGCCGACATACATGAAAAAGGGCTTGTTTTGTGGGCGATTTTGCAGAAAGCCGATCGCAGCGTCGGTGGTGATCCCCGGTTGATGGCCATGCAGCTCGTGGACTTGTTTGCCATCACAGTAGGGTTGTGACCCGTAGCGCGCGTTCGTGCCGTCTGCGACAAACCATGAATCAAAACCGTTGGGCTTGATCCATGGGTAATGACAATGCCACTTGCCAAAGGCTCCGGTTTGATAACCACCGCTTTGCATTCGCCCAGCGAGATTGGGCAGATGACCGATCCCGGGGTGTTTGTCCATGATGCTGCGTTCGTTGATCCAATCGTGAATGCCGTGACCTGATGGGTAACGACTCGTCCAGAAACTGGCTCTTGCAGGCGAACAGACCGGGCAGGGCGTGTAAGCACGCGTGAGCTTGGCACCCTCGTCAGCCAGAAACTGCATCGACGGCGTATGTAACTCCGTCGCGCCATAGGGCGATGATGCCCACTGACCATGATCATCGGTGATCAGTACAAGAATGTTCGGCAATTTGCTTGGCATGCGATTGACTTTCTATTCCGCTAGTGGCGTGGGATGTGTCCAACCAAGTTGAATTTCAAACATACCCCAACGCTCAAATTCATGTCAATAGCACCACGCGCATCACAACATTGCGATGCGCGACGACACAAATCTCAAAATCAAAATGTCCATCAAGAGGGGGCCATTTCGAATGAGCATGTGACGTTGTGATCGTGTTGCTGAACTTGGAAAAAGCACGGTAAGACGCGATGTCAGAACAGCTTTGGTAAATGGGAAAAGTGCATGTGAGCAAAATGGTATTATGGCGATCTGGCAATATGTCGTATCAGCAATATGCCGGTTGGGGTATATACAGGATGAGTAATATTCGCAATTTACAGAAAAAAAGACAATAAAGTATGGATTTGTAAAAGGTCACTCATATAATCCAAACGGAATAAGAGAGTGTTCCGTCAAGCTTGATCGCCAGCCGATTGGTACGCCCGATGCTTGATGTTTCGAACCTTCGCCTGTTGTGTCTTGCGCTGCGTTTTCGTTGCAGCTTGTCCACTTGAGTATTAGTTCTTTCATCCAGCCACGGTTCTTTCAGGAGAGCGATGATTATGAGAAGCGGCTCAAAGCGCGTTCGTCCGAATCATGACGATCCACCTGTCCCCACTTCCTCGAATCACTCAGGCTTGTCCCGGTCAGCAAAGACTTCCTCGCCGATGGGTATCTATTTCAAACGTCTTGGATTGATGGCGTTGGCGATCGGTTTGTTGCTGCTTCTTGCGGTTCCCAATGCCAACCTGGCGCAGACGGCAAACGACAAAGCTGCGATTTCGCCCAAGCCAACGACGGAGCCCGTGACTGCTGCCAATGCCCAGGTGATGGAAGCGGGGATGCTAGCGGATGACAATCCACCGCCATCAACCAGCACGGCTGATCACAGCCAATTCCCCATTCTCCAACAGGATTTCCAATCCGGCCCGCAAGTCACCGCAGCCTGTCTGACCTGTCACACCAATGCTGCCAAGCAGTTGATGAAGACCAGTCACTGGACCTGGATTTGCCCACGCGCCCGACAGGAACTCGAAGACAAACAGGGACGCGAGGTTGGCAAAGGCGAACACATCATCAACAACTTCTGCATCGCGCTGGGCTCCAACGAGCCGCGGTGTACCTCCTGTCATGCAGGATATGGTTGGGAAGACAAGGATTTTGACTTTACCAATGAAACGCTGGTGGACTGTCTGGTCTGTCACGATACCACCAAGTCCTACAAGAAATTCCCTGTTTCCGCAGGCCATCCGGTCTATGCAAAGGACTTTCCCAAGGGACGCGAATGGCCCAAGGGCTCGGGCAAAATCTGGCCCCCGGCGGACCTGAAAAACATCGCCTTGAATGTCGGCAAACCCTCGCGTCACAACTGTGGCACGTGTCACTTCTTTGGGGGTGGTGGCGAAGGCGTCAAGCATGGTGATATGGATGTGTCCCTTGCCATGCCCCATGAAGGTGTCGATGTGCACATGAATGCTGCAGGGCTCGATTTTAAATGCACGCAATGTCACACGACCATGGCGCATCAGGTGTCCGGCCGATGCTTCACGATCCCGGCTTTGGAAGAAAAAGAGTTCGCGTTGATGGGGCATGAAAGCAACAAGCTTTTAGCCTGTGAATCATGTCACGGTGATGTCCCACACGAAAACAAAAAGCTCAACGATCACACCGATCGCGTTTCCTGTCAGACCTGTCACATCCCCACGATGGCTCGTGAAAGACCGACCAAGATGTGGTGGGACTGGTCCAAGGCAGGTCAAAAATCACCCGAAGGTAAGCCCATGACCAAGAAGGGCGATGTCAAGGGCGCAACCGTGCCGACCTATGACACCAAGAAGGGTGAGTTTATCTGGGTGATGAACGAAACGCCTGAATACATCTGGTTCAACGGCAAGATGAAACACACCTTCATCGGTGACATCATCGACGATCAAACACCAGCATCACAGGTCCCCGGCGTCATGAAGGGTCGCTTTGATAATCTGGACATGTCCAAGCCCATCGTGCGGATCAATGTCCCTGAGGGCGATGCGAACGATCCTGATGCACGGATCACGCCGGTGAAAATCCATCGTGGTAAGCAGATCTACGACAAGAAACGCAAGATTCTCGCCGTGCCCAAACTCTTCCCTGCCGGTGAGAACAAGGGCGAAGCCTACTGGAAGATTTTCGATTGGGATCGCGCACTTGTCGCGGGCATGGAGTACATCGGCCAGGAATACAGTGGCGAGTATGACTTCATCCAAACCGAAATGGTCTGGCCGCTGGCTCACATGGTCCCGACCGCCAAGGACGCAGTGAGTTGTGCAGAGTGTCATACCGACAACGGCCGACTGGCCTCGATTCAAGGTGTCTACATGCCCGGGCGAGATCGCAATCCGATCATCGACTATGTCGGCTGGGGACTGGTGCTGCTGACACTCGTCGGCGCCATGTTCCATGGCTTGATCCGCATGGTCGCTGGCAATAAGCATGCATCCCAAACACCGTCCGACAAGCAGGAGGTTGACCAATGAAAAAGGTAATGGTCTATAAACGCTTTGAACGTTTCTGGCATTGGCTTCAGGCTTTGCTCATCATCCTGTTGGCCTTGACGGGGTTTGATATCCACTACCCGCAGATCACCATCTTTGACTTCGCAACTGCGCACATGATCCACAAGTTCTGTGCCTGGGCGTTTATCGTTCTCGTCGCCTTTGCCATCTTCTGGCACTTCACCACCGGGGAGTGGCGGCAGTATATCCCAACCAAACAATACGTCGGGGACATGGTGCAGTTCTACCTCGTGGGCATCTTCAAAAACGCACCACACCCGGTCAAGAAAACACTGCTGAGCAAGCTTAATCCGTTACAACGGCTGGTGTATCTGGGGCTGAAAATTCTCATTATTCCCGTCATGGTCACCACCGGTCTGATGCTGATTTTCTACAACGAATTGCTTGCAGCTGGCTACGGCATTTCATTGGGGCTGCTTGCTACGATTCACACCATCGGTGCGTTGGCTTTGATGGTCTTCCTGGCAGGGCACATCTACCTCATCACCACTGGCCATACACCCGCTTCCAATCTCAAAGCCATGATCACCGGCTATGAAGAATTGGAAGAAGATGACGAGTTGCCGACTGCGGAAACTGTTTGAAATATACCCGTTGACACGATGAACGTTTCGATATCGCATCTGACATAACGTCCCTTTTTGAGAGGAATAGTTCGATGTTTAAGTCCACACTACTGACCACACTTATCCTATGCCTGTGTTGCACCGGTTTACAGGCACAGCAAACCGATGGGGAAGTCTGTGAAGTCAAACCCAAGAAAGCTGCCAAGCCTGCAAACGCATGGCCCAAGTATGCGAAGATGCGCTTTGTCGAAGACTACAGCCATGTCGCCGACGCCAAGCCGCGTGACGTCTTTGATTCTCTGAAGCACATCTCGCTGGGCGATGATCCGGATTGGTATGTGAGTTTTGGCGGTCAGGCACGTCTGCGCTTTGAACATTATCAAAACTTCAACTTCGGTCGCCCCGCATCAAACGATGACGGCTACCTGCTGCAGCGGTACTTCCTGCATGCTGATCTTCACATGGGTAAGCTCTTTCGCATCTTCGCTGAGATGCGCAGCGCCTGGGCAACCGATTGGGGTTTGACCAATCCCACCGCGCCGCATCCCACGGGTTTTCACGATGAATTTGACATCATGAATCTCTTTGGTGAATTGAACTTTGACCTCTCGGATGATCTGCACAGCACCATCCGTGCAGGGCGTTGGGAAATGAACTACGGCATGGGGCGCATGATCGGCTGTCGTGACTGGTCACAAACCCGGCGCCCGTTTGATGGGGCGAGTATCCGTCTTGCCAAGGGCAAAAATTGGATCGACGGCTTCTGGGCCAAGTGGGTTGAAACACACCAGTATGAAGCCTTCAACTCCAGTGATGAAGACATCGCCAGCTGGGGGGTGTACGCTCATCTTGCCAAGGGTGCACTGCCGTTTAACACCGAGCTTTACCTGCTGGGCAAAGACAACACCACCGGCAGCAGAGACGATCATCGCATCTCCACGGGGTTGCGCTTCTTCGGTGATATCGCCAAGACCAACTTCACGTTTGACATCGAAGGTGCTTACCAATTCGACTATGAAGGCACCGATGTCGAAGCCGGTTTCTTTGCAGCAGAACTCACCTACAAATTCAAGCAGTA
>JBICHS010000237.1:0-12808 GCA_043101135.1 Phycisphaeraceae bacterium JB051 | reverse complement strand
GTTTGCATGTCAAAATTCTCACATGCAAAATAACTTCACCCCACAGCTCGTTTCCGGTCGCACGATTACCCAGCCTGCCAAGCAGGTCAAAGTACTTGAACGTTTTGATGTCGCCGTGTTGGGAGGCGGCCCCGCCGGTGTGTGTGCCGCTGCCGCTGCCGCTCGGATGGGGCGGAAGGTCATCCTCGTTGAGCGACACGGATTTCTGGGTGGGATGGCGACGGCTGCCATCGTCAACATCTGGCATACCATGCTCGGGATGGACAAGCAGACCAAAGTCATTGGTGGCATGGTGGGTGAAATCATCTGCACACTCGTAAACCAGGGCGCTGCTTATAACCAAAAGGAAGACGGCACCGGCCAATGGGTGATCGATCCGCATGTCAGCAAGTTGGTCTTTGACAATATGGTCCTCGATGCTGGCGTGAAACTGCTGCTGCATACGTGGGTGTCTGATGTGATCTGCGAGGGGGATCGCATGACAACGGTCCTGGTTGAAACCAAGTCCGGTCGGTTGGCTATTGAAGCGGATCAATTCATTGACTGCACGGGTGATGCTGACTTGATCTGTCGAGCTGGCATCGAGACACAATTGGGGAATGCTCAACATCAATGTCAGCCGCCGTCGTTGTGTTTCCGTGTGGACAATGTGGACAAGGATGCCAAGCCGTTACATGAAGTTCAGGACGTGCTTTTTGCTGAGCCGATGGATTACAACGGCGAATATTATCCCTGTTTTCTCTGGGGAACAGTCATGCCCCAGACCGATGACGAGCGGATGCTTGCAGGCGTGCGTGTGCTTAATATCAATGCTGCTGACGCGTTTGACTTTTCGCGCAGCGAAGTGGAAGGGCGTATGCAACTGCAATGGCTGATGAAGAAACTCCGGAGTCTGCCCGGCTGGGGCAAAGCCCGTTTGGTAGAGATCGCAGCTCAGATCGGGGTTCGTGAGAGTCACCGCATCCTGGCTGAGTATCAGGTTTCACGTCAGGAAATTCTCACGGGTCATCAATTTGCTGACACCGTCATCCAAGGCACCTATCCGATTGATATCCACAACCCCAGTGGCCCGGGAATCACCTTTGAACATCTGGATGGCATCACCAATGTCGTTGACGGCAAACGCCAAAGCACACTTTCACGTTGGGATCGTCAAGAGATGGATGCGCCCAAGCGTGACACACTTTGCTGGTCAGTGCCATACCGGTCTCAAATCCCCAGGGGGTTGTCCAACGTGTTGGCAGCAGGGCGGTGTATCGGTGCGGAACATGACTCGGCTGGGGCGATCCGCGTGATGGTCAATGCCATGCAACTCGGCCAATCCGCGGGCACCGCCGCTGCGATGGCTCAAACCAACAGCACCACCAGCGTGGACGCTCAGAAGCTTCGTTCTCAGCTCATTGCTCAGGATGTCCCGCTGATCCGCTTGTAAAAATCCAGCTTTCCATTTGCAATCCAAACGTCAACGTTTTGGGACGTTGGCGTTTTTCATGCGCTCCAGACCGAATAACGTGTTATTCAGACATTGGCCTGATTGCATTCAAACAATTGGATGCCGTTGATGCTGTTTCGTCTGTTTGTGAGGCAAGGTTTCGGTGAATATGTCGATATGCGAGCTCGACATTTTAATCCGTCAAAATAGACAGTCGATATAACGATGGGTATCGCATTTTTATTGAATCGTATCTGATTCTGAATTGACGTCGTTATGGAAATCTTCAGCAACAAGAAGCAAATGGTCTGGGCATTCTTTGGTGGCACTTATGCCTTTGCCATCCTGCTGTGTATGTTGGTGGTGGTGTATGTTTACCGCACACAGATGCAGGGATTCTACCTGCGTGCCGATTCTTCTTCGATGTCAGAAATTCAACTGCATGAGCAGATGTTGCATGGTGAGTTGAGTGATGTTGCCAGCGACTTGCGTTTTCTGTCCATGAACCAATTGATGCAGCGTTATGCCGATCAACCCGATACGCAAAACCGAACGGATTTAATGTCGTTTTGGAAACGGTTGATGGTGGAGCGTGAGATTTATGACCAAATCCGCTTGCTTGACAACAATGGCATGGAATTAATGCGGATGAACTACAACGACAAAGCCCCGCTGGTGGTGCCTGATGCCGAGTTGGTTGACAAGTCGGATCGCTATTATTTCAAAGGGACTGCTGCTTTGGGGATGGGTCGAATTTATGTCTCATCGTTGGATGTCAATTTTGAGAACGGCAAGCCAGAGTATCCTTTCAAACCCACGATCCGTTTTGGTATGGGCGTCTATAACAGCTCGCTTGAGCGCGTCGGTTATCTGATTCTCAACTATAACGCATCGCTGTACCTGGACATGCTCAGGCAATCCTCACAGTTTGAAGATGCGGAATTTATGCTCGTGGATCATGAAGGTTACTGGATCATGCACCCGAATAAACGCATGGAGTGGGGCAAGTTCTCTGCCGACGGGAAGACGAACAACTTCTCGCTGCAATACCCGGAAGTTTGGCAGAGAATCAACGAACAACGCAAAGGTAAATTCATTTTCAAAGATGAGGTCTTTGATTTTGATACGCTGGATTTACAGGAACACGAAGCGTTTGTTTCCACACAACATTTTGATGAAACAGAGGACGGTCAGCCTGCTGATCATGGTCGACAGATCAAGTACATTGCCATGCTTCCTGAACATGTGATCGGGGCGTATCGTCAAAAGGTTCGCACGCAGTGCATCGTTCTTGTGTTGATCTGGCTTGTGTTGGCGTTGTTGCCATCGTGGGGGTTGGCGACGGTTGTCGCAGGTTATTTTTGTGAGCACAGTGAACTGGCGCATAAGGCTCATCACGATACGGTCACCGGCTTGGCCAACCGTGTTCTGTTTAATGAACGCCTGGAACACGCGGTTGCCATGGCTGAACGCTATAAACGTCAATGTGCGGTTTTGTATATCGACCTGGATGGCTTTAAACCGATCAATGATACGCATGGCCATCACATCGGCGATGAACTGTTGGTGTCAGTTGCCAGCCGGATGATCTGTTGTGTTCGCAAGACGGACATTGTCGCGCGGGTCGGCGGTGATGAATTTGCGGTTTTGCTCAGTGAGATCAAAAACAGGAATGATGCCATGCGCATCGGTGAGAAGGTGGTCACACGATTGCTTGATCCCATCCCCACATCCAAGGAGCCGGTGAATGTGGGTGCTTCACTGGGCGTTGCCGTCTACCCACAGGATGGGCAGGGGCCTGACGCATTGATGGAATTTGCGGACAAACAGATGTATGCCAACAAGCGTTCGCACAAGAAGAATCTCAACTTGGCGCTGGATGCATCATGAATGTTGATGGATGGCAGATTTACTTGCCAGCTAACTCAGCCTGAAGATCAGTCACAGCCTTGTGAGCAGTCTGACGCAGGAATGCTGCATAGTCTGCATCGATGCCTTCTGGGACATAGCTGTTGTCCACGACGCTCTGGCCGTAGAGCACTTCAAACCACACACAACCCAGCAGATACTCACCGGCTTTGCCTGCGTGATGACCGTCCATGGCAAGGTAATGCTTGCCTTCCTTGTTTTTACGCCAGCGGTAACCGACGTGCAGTGAATGCGTTTGATCAGGCAGGTTGGGATGTTGAGCCTTGGACTTTTCGAAACCTTCCACAGGTTTGTAACCCCACTTCGCATCGGTATCAGCCAGGTACATGGCATCACCGCTGGGCAGGATTTTGAGTGCGAACTCCTTGGCAATGTGCAGGTAGTTCTTGCGGATCATTTCGTACATTTCTTTGTGGGAGTGCGGTTCGCCTTCCTTGGTATTTTTCGGAGAGAATCGGGGATCGTCCACGCGGTATGCCCAAATCTGCTGACAGTAAATCTGAGCCTCAGGGCTGTGCTTGCGGATGTATTCGACAAGGTTGGTGACATAGGGATAGTAGGTCGTCAGGTCATGGCTTTTCCAGCTGACCTGTTGGATGGTGACGGCGTCCCATTTTTCAAGAACCAGTAGATCTTTGAGGCTGTATTTACCGCTGGAGTAGGGCTTGCCGGACTTATCGGTTTTGCCTGCTTCGAAATTTTCAACGTGCTTCCAGTGACGCTCCATGGTGCAGCCACCAAGATTGGCGCGGCCGACGACGATCTTGTTGCCTGAAGCTTCGACGATCTTGGGCAGGTACTTCAGTGCGTTGTTGGCAAAGCTGTTGCCGACGGTCAATAGCTTGACGGTTTTCTCTTCACCCCAGGTGACAGCCTGAATCGAGCAAAGCAACAGAACAATCAATGTCATTCGAATCCGCATGGAACATACTCCGTGAATAGGGGACAAGTGGTGTGAAGAACAGCCATATTAAGAACTCATGAACTTTTTCTCAATTTTGCCCCTCGATTGAGTTGGCTGTCCGCAGTGGGCAATCAACCTGATATCATGTCCGCATGGTATTGAAGCGTATCGCCAACCTTGGAAGTTTACTCATGGACCAGATCGCCGGTTTCGGTCGATTTGCCCAATTTTGTGCTGCAGCATTCAAGTGGCTGTTCCGCGGCGTGGGGCGATGGGGGCGGATGAGTCTGCTTTCGCCACAGCTATTCTCCATTGGCACACGCAGTATCCCCGTGATCATGCTGCTGGGCTTGTTCATTGGCATGGTGCTGGCGATCGAAACCTTTGAACAGTTCGATGCGTTTGGCATTGCTGATAGTCTTGGGGCGATTATCAATATTTCGGTGGTCAAGCAGATCGGCCCGGTGCTCGCTGCGGTGATGCTTGCCGGCCGAGTCGGTGGGGCAGTCAGTGCGGAATTGGGCACCATGCATGTCACCGAGCAGCTCGATGCTCTGCGTGTGATGGGAGCGGATCCCATTGCTTATCTCGTCGTCCCACGCGTGATTGCCTGCGTGGTGATGATCCCGGTGATGACGGTTTTCAGTGACATCATGGGCATCTTCGGCGGCTACCTCGTCACCGTGCAGGGCTTTGGTGTCAACGCACCGAGTTACTGGCAACGCTCAGCAGATTTTGTCGGTTCATGGGATTTATCCGTGGGCCTGCTCAAGAGTATCTGCTTTGGGCTGGCGATTGGTTTGATCAGTTGTTACAAAGGCTTTCACTGCAAAGGTGGCGCAGCCGGTGTCGGCAAGGCGGCGACGGACTCGTTTGTCAGCAGCTTCATTGCCATCATCATCATCAATTTCTTTATGGCCAAGTTCCTCCGTGACATGTATCCCATTCTCTTCGGCCACGAATTTATCTCTGCCTTCTGAGTTTTTGCACGATAGGTATGCATGGCACGTTCACGTATTCCGTCATTGCTCAATCAAATAATGACTGACGTCATACCAGTGGCGCATTGCAGCTGATTCGTTGCGTCTGAGACCCGGTCAAGATGACCGGGCTATGTTTCGATAGCCGAGTCATCTTGGCTCGGTTGCCTTGGAACGATGACCTTTAAAACAGTTGCAATAAAACACTAGGCCCCTTGGTGAAACTGCTTGCGATACTCCGACGGGCTGATGCCCAGTTTTTGTCGAAAGCTCGTCGCCATATAACGGGCGTCATTAAATCCACTGCTTGAGGCGACCTGTTTAAGACTCTGGCTTGTGTCAGCAAGTAAATGCTTGGCATGCTCAAAACGCACGCGGTGTATCTCGTCAAGCAGACTATGGCCGACATGTTTGGTGAACCGGCGTTCCAGGGATCGACGATTCACCGACCATTGCTTGACGACCCATGTCACGTTGATGTCCTGTGTGGCATGCTCGCGAATCAAACGCAACGCTTTACTCACATCCGGGTCGGCAATGGCAAGCATATCCGACGATGCCCGTCGAACCACCTTTACTGGCGGCAAGCGGATGGTTTGTGGATTGCGATCCGCGTCCTGCAAATACAAGTCCATTAACCGAGCTGCCTCATAGCCAATGGTTTGAAGCGGTTGAGCAATACTCGAAAGGGGCACTTCGGAAAACTCGCAATACATCTCATCGTCATCCACCCCAAGGACTGCAAGGTCGCCGGGGATGTGGATGCCTGCCAATCGGGCTATGCGGATCAGTTCAATGCCCGTTGCATCGTTGGCACAGAACATGCCACAGGGCCTTGGCAGCTGCTTGATCCAGTTGGAGACCTGCTGCTCAAAATCCACGCTTTGGCTAAGTGTGTGATCCGACCCAAAATAATGTGCAATCGGCCCATTTTGCATCCCTCTCAAAGCCTGCATGAAACCTTCCAATCGATCTTCAGCAAACGGCCATCGGCCGGTACTGCAAAAGGCAAAATGAGACAGCCCCAGGCTCATGAGATATTGGCCGGCCATTTGCCCGATTGCCCGGTCATTGGATGCCACCAGCGGACCCCGGAAATTGGGGGTTTGTTGGCCGACTTTAACAATGGGAATCCGAGCATCCAGAATAGGCTTATAGTCTTGGGGCATATAGAGTTGCCCGATTACCCCGCAAGATTGTGCGTTGAGAATCAACGGCACGTGCATGTCCACATGGGATAATTGCCATTGCGTGTTCTGTCGAGCATAGTTGATAATACCTCTAGCGATGTCACGCCCACATCGTGTGTCAAATTGGAGCTGAACGTGTATCAAAGGGCGTTTCATGCTGGTGTCCTGTCGTATTTTCAAACAAGCTTGACGCGATTTTGTCGTTGACGTCTCAATAATTGTGCCTAGAGTTAGACATAAAGCAACTGTTGCTCAGAAATTTTATACAATTATCTTCAGGAACATTGCCATGTCCACGCCGCAACGCACTACATTTGAATCTACTCCCGTTTGGGCTTCCCGAGGCAGGGGGTTCACGTTGATCGAGTTGCTGGTGGTCATCAGCATTGTGGCTTTGCTCATTTCGATCTTGCTGCCGGCTTTGAGTAAAGCCCGTGAAGCGGCAAGGCTCACGCAGTGTTCGACCAATGTCCGACAGGTCGGCATCGGCATGATCATGTGGGCCGGCAACAACAAAGACTACTTGCCATACGATGCTCAAAGTCCAAACACCCGCGCCATGGAAAACACCGGCCTGGAACGTGTGTTGACCTTGGCTGGGATCGTCGCCAAGACCACGCGTCCCGAAGGTTGGGGCGGTGCCAACGGTCGAACCGTCACGGGGGGCGTCTTCCTCTGTCCAAGCTCTCCCATGTTCAAGACCGATGCGGATGCGGGAACCAATGGCTCACGTTATGCCCATCGCGAAGACCCCGATTCGCATTCACTGGACACCATCAACACATACTCCGGGCTTTACAACCACTGGAAACGCCAACACGGCAACGGAAGTAATCCCAAACTCCCCACCTATGTCATGAATTTCTTTTCGCGACCCTCGGGGGCGCCGATTCAGTACTGCTCAGATTCACGCATCAACGCAGGTGGCAACACCAACGGCGGCGCGACCTGGCATAAGAATGGGCCGCGACCGGTCGTCTTCCTTGACGGGCACGCCAAAGCCGTCGGCGGAGATGCCTACACCACCTCAAGCGGTTGCATCGCTGCTGCCAATGGTTCCTACAACGGCATCAAGCCCCACAGCTATCGTAAAATCGGTACCTTCCTTGATGGTACAACCTATCTCTCAAGTGATGGTGACTTTGCCCTTGGCGAATATTAACCCAACCCTTTTCACGCAACCGGTCGAACGCCACATCCTGGTGTTCGACTTTTTGCTTGGCTTTGGTCTATTGAAGTATCAACAATCTGACTTCAACGTTTGAAAGGTTATGCATGTCCATTCGGTTGATTTATACGCTGTTGTTTTTGAACCTGTTGTTGATTGCATCCCACGCTTCCGCACAACCCATGCAAACCCGACTCCTCAACGCGCTGGAAACACCAGCGTCAGTCTCTGCTGGCAAGTATCACGCTTCAGATGCGTCGGTTACTCTGGCACGCAATATTCAAAGCAAGGTCGGTCCCAATGCACTGGCGTTAAATCTCACAGCCAATGGGCCGGGGGGCAAAGGTGATTTCACCATCAAGAATGTCTATCCCGGTCACGCCCGATCCATCTCCTGCTGGGCGTTTTTGCCCCAAGGCCACACGCTTAAAAATGTCGGCTTTCAGGTGACGGATACCAAGGGCGAATCGCTGATGAGTCTCGTTGATGCCGATTGGCAGGGCTGGAAACGCATCACCATTGACATCGACAACGCCAACTTCAAACAGACCTACACGCAGAACAATCACGATGGCAAGATCGACCTGCCGTTAAAGTCGCTGCACATCTGCTTCTTTGTTACCAAGGCTGGGCCGACCCGTGTCATCATTGATGGCCTTGAAGCTCAGTATCCCGTGGACGCCATCGTCAACGACGCGCCGGTTTCCGTGGAGCTTTCCAGTCAGACCGATGTGCCTCTGGGAGAATCCGCCAATGCCACGCTCATTTTCACCAACCCCAACAACAAGTCCGCAGAATTGCAGTTACAGCTTGCCTTGCAGGCCAACCCTTATCTGACGAATCTGGATTTACCCGAGGCAAACCTGGGGCGAGATCACGCGAGACTTGCCAGCAGTGTCACCACTGTCAACGGGCAGCAGATCGCCAGCAACACCCTCACCGATGCCGACAACAACACCGCAGCAGGTACCGGCTACAGCGGTCAGAAAAAATGGACGACCGCGGATCAGATCATCACGCTGGATCAAACCCGCACAATCACTGCCATGAAATGGGACAGTGGTGACGCCAACTGGGTTGCCAAAGTCAACGTTCTGGCTTCTGAGGATGGCAAGACTTACACACCGGTTCCCGAGTTGCAAAACGTGGACTTTTACAAAAAGTGGGGGACACATTCCTTCCCGATTCAGACACCATTCAAAGCACGCTATCTCAAGCTTCACTATCACGACAACGGCCAGAAAGCCAACGCCATTCGCATGCCTTCGTCCTTGATGATTTATGACGGGATGGCGGATGAAAACACCGATATTCCCGTCACCGGCCAGCGCATCGCCATGGTTAAACAATCGGTTCAGGTGCCCGCGTTGGGCTATCACGTTCTAACCCTCCCGCTCGATGAGCCGTTGACAACAGGCTCTTATGTGTTGGTTGCCCGTCTTGTGGATGGTCAGCGCGTGACCCTTTCAGGTCAGGAAATTTTCTGTGAACCCAAACCCATCGCACCCAATCCCGATTCACAATTTGGACTCAATGCTTCAAGGTGGTTCCTTGCAAGGGAACACGCAAAGCTGGGGATCGGCTGGGTTCGCTTTGAGAATTTCAAGTGGCCCATGGTCAGTCCCAAGGCGAATACCTACAGCTTCAATCCCGGCCCATTACCGTGGAATCTGGACATTGATGACGCGATGCAGACCTACACCGATGCAGGCCTCAGTGTTTTGCCGATGATGTTTTTGACCCCTGATTGGGCAGCAGATCCGGTCGACGGTCTGAAACCCAAGATGAATCTCTCACGTGTGCCGCGATCCCCAGAGCTCTATGGGCAGTTTGCCTATCAAACCGTTGCCCGATACGGCAGCAAGAAAATTGAGTCAAGCCAACTTCTGACCAAGGACAAAATCTCCGGCAAGGATCAGATCAAATATTTTGAACTGGGCAACGAACCCAACCTCAATCCGTTCCGAGGTAAAGATCTCCCAACATGGGGCCCCTGGTCAGGCACCATGGATCAGTACTGGGAGCTTTTCAAAGCCGGGGCACTGGCTGTCAAACAAGCAGACCCCGACGCCAAAGTTGCCAGCCCCGGCTTTGCAGGAATGACCTGTGAAACCGTCGATTGCATGCGGACCTACACCTATGCTGACGGCACACGTCCCATTGATTACACCGACATGCTCAGTGTTCATTTTTACTCAGGAAGAACCCCGCCGGAAATTGCAAAACATGACAGTAACAACGCATCGGACTTGAGTGTCGCATTCGATGAACAAGTCCGACGAACCTGCGAATGGCGCGACCGCAATCGACCGGGCATTCCCATCTGGATGACTGAAACCGGTTATGACACCGGCGGTCCCATCGGCACCAACGAACGCACACAGTCAGCACGACTCCCACGCGTGGTCATGATCTGTCTGCACAACGGCTTTGACAAAGTCATCGTCTATCGTGAATCAGGATCAACGCCGACGCAGCATGCTGCAGCAGGGGTTTTACGCAATGACTTAACCCGCCGACCCAGTTGGTACAGCTATGCAACACTCATTCGTCAGCTCGATCAGGCAACACCCGATCAGCAGATCAAACTTGATGGCCAAAACACGTGGGCTTACACATGGAACCGTGATGGCAAGCTCCTGCTCACCGCCTGGTGCGTCACCGGCCAGCGCAAACTTGGTTTGGAGCTGGGCAATGCAACCGTCACCGATGCCTTTGGAATGACGCGACAAGTCAGCAGCACCGCGGAACTCAAACTGACCGAATTCCCCTTGTATATCAGTGATTTTGAGCCCAGTAGCAAGCTCAACGTCCTGCGTGAAAACAACCGTCAGGCACGTGAAGATCGCAAGGCGAAGATCGAAAAAATGTCTCAGGTCAATGCCTATCTTTTTGACTTTGGTAAGAATCTCGAATCACAAAGTATCAACATTGGCAAGATGCACGCCTACACCAAAGTCCCCGCGGAGACTCTTTACACACAAGACCTGACGTATGGTTTTGAAGACAAACCCGGACAGAAAAACGATTTCACCCATTGGCTCAAAGACCCTGCTCAAAAGCATGGCGTGGATACCCATAACACCAACTTTCGCGTGGACGTCACACCCGGTACCTATGCACTGAGTTTCAGCGCACGTGGTCCTGGTAATGCAGCCATCACCATCGACACCGGCTCGAAACAGCAGGCATTCAAGGTCGATTCCAACGAGCCAATCAATGCCACGATCAACGCGGACAAAGGTTACCTGCGGATCATCAGTACCGGACGGTTGAGCTACCGGTATCTGACGGTGATCGAAAAACAGTGAAAAGAAACAAAGCCGTATCGCTCCAGCTGCGCGGGAGTGACGGTACAACCCTATTCCGTCATTCCCGCGCAGGATATTGTGCACATTGTTTTGAAAGTTGAGCACAGGGTGTTAACCCGGTGCCCGTTGTGCATACGTTTATCCAAGGGGGCACCGGGTTGACACCCGGTGCTCAACTTATCGAGAGCTGTGTCGTGTTTATTCGTTATTTGTTTGACCTACGATGAATGCTAGGGTACGGCTTTTTGTGTGGTGATCACTTCACCGGCCCGAGATTCTTGATCGTGACCTTCACCGGTGATGAGCCGAAATTCAACTTAAGCAAACGGCAAACCGCGTGACGGTTGGCAAATTCATGATCACCAAACTCGGTCTTGGCGGCATCGGCATCCCATGTCACCTGCCAACGATACCCACGGTATTCACCAACCAACTTGTCAGTGGCCAAAGTGATTTTGCTCTTGGAATGCCCATCGGTCACCAGCACGGGAATGTGATAAATCACACCTTGGGCGGGCTTGTTATCAACGGTGATCTGCGATTCAATCATCACCGAATCCGGCGTGACACTTAACGTCTCAGCGATATTGCTCGGTGATTGCGTATGTTGGTATTGGAGTGTCAGCTTCACCAAGTCCCTGGATTGCTCATCAATGGTGGTTGTGTGCTTGACTTGACCTTCCGCAAACGAGGCCAGCGATACACGCTTATCTCCAACAAGCCAAGTCGGGGCGATGGCAATGGGTTGGCGCGCATGGTCGATGCCCGGGGCGAATTTGTACTTGGGATGATGCGTAAAGGGCATGCTCAGCACCATCTCAAAAGGGGTGCCTGCAAAGTGAATGCGCCCGATCCCCGTGGCATCATGGTTGAAGTCGGCAACGGTGTCGATCTCGACATAGCAGCCGCGAGCCAGTGCAAAGACCTTGTTAAACGCCTTGGGGATTTCGATGACATAGCCACCGAGTTCGGCAGGAGTCGGGGCTTCCGTAATGCTGTCATCAGCAAACAACGCAGCCAGCCCCATGAATGATGATGTCAACAGACTGTAGACCGAGTATTGCCCATAACCGTCAATGCCATGATGATCATTGGGATCAAAGCCGTTTTTAATGTGACGCCAGGGTTTCATATCCCAAAGCCAACGCCGTGTTGCCATGGCACCGAGTCGTGCTTGACGTTTAAAGGCACCAGCCAGTTGCGGGTGACTGTCCTTGTATCGACGGGCTTCAAGTTCGAAGATGCAGGCAAGCATCATTTCCTGAAACTGGAAACCGCTGGAGCGTCCACCGTAGGGGATAAAGCCATCGGGATCGGTAAACAGCAGGGCAGTCAGACTGCCGCGACGTTGTAGTTCCACATAAGTCTGGCGGTGCTTACTTTCAAAGCCGTACGCCAGGGGGGTGGTGAATTGCAAACGCGTGGTGACATCATAAGTGATCGGATCACCCGGGTCGCGATACATGCCAAAGTCGGTCATGTGATCGAGCTGCGGGCCCATGTAGATGTCGAAGAACTCGCGTCCCCAGACATAATCGCGATCTTGGGGCCCAAGTTTGGCCATTTCGCGTAAGGCTTCACCGCCTGCTGCGTAAATGGTCCAATTGTGCAAATGATGTAACTTTTTACCATGTTTAGGGTCAACGCCAACGTAGACTTTTTCACAATTGGTCTTTGACAGGTCGTCCCGCCAAGCCTTTTGCAGATCAGCGGGCGCAATGCCGTCCAGGCACATGTCAGCGGTCATCAATTCGCGCATCCAGAAGTCCGGTGACATGGTATGGGCACTGCCGTCAGCCAAGCGACCTGCGCAGTATGCCATCGACTTGCAGACGATATCCAGATACTCCGTGCAGCGACCGAAGTAAATCAGGACCGCTGCCGAGGAGACAAA
>JBICHS010000236.1:0-3865 GCA_043101135.1 Phycisphaeraceae bacterium JB051 | reverse complement strand
GCTGTGTCCTCTTCGTTTTTTCGCTTATTTGTTTTGACTCCAATCAACAGGAAATAAACCATGGCCAAGGACAACAAATTTTTGATCGGTGTGGACCTTGGGGGAACCAATATCCAGGCGGGTATCGTCACCACTGATGGCAAGGTCATCGCCAAAGCCAAGAAGAAAACCAAATCAGAAGGCGGCACGACCAAAGTCATCGACCGCGTCTGTGAAACCTGCTGTGACGCAATGGAAGAAGCCGGCCTGTCACTCAAGGACATTCTCGCGCTGGGCATCGGCGCTCCGGGTGCTGTCGACTCCAAGGCAGGCGTCGTCATCGAAGCGGTGAATCTCCGCTGGAACAATTACCCCCTTGCCAAGACCCTCAAGAACAAGCTCAACATCCCCGTCGTCGTGGACAATGATGTGAACGTCGGTGCATGGGGCGAGTATCAAGTCGGGGCTGGCAAGAAGCAGGATAACATGCTCGCAGTCTTCATCGGCACCGGGATCGGGGGCGGCCTGATTCTCAATGGTGAGCTCTACCAGGGCGCCTACGGCACGGCAGGTGAAATCGGCCACGTCGTGCTCCGCTCCGATGCCCCACTGGGTCGCCGGACGCTGGAAAACCTCGCCAGCCGGACGGCCATCGTCAACCTCATCACCAACCTGATCAAAGCCAACCACCCCAGCATCGTCACCGACCTCTGTGACGGTGATCTGACCAAAATCCGTTCCAAGATCATCAAGCAGGCCGTTGCTGAAAAAGACGAACTGGTCTGCCGCGTGGTTCAGGACGCCTGCCATTACGTGGGCGTTGCGGTGGCGGGCATGGTGACCATGCTGAGTTTACCCTGCGTGGTTCTGGGCGGTGGCCTGACCGAAGCGATGGGTAAAGAGGTGGTCCAATGGACCCGCAAGTCCTTTGAGGACACCGTTTTCCCGTCAAAACTCAAATCATGCAAGATTGTTGAGGCCCAACTGGGCGATGACGCGGGTTTGGTCGGTGCAGCGCTCCTTGCCGCTTCACGTCTCAAAGCTTAACCAGATTAACACATGGGGCTTATTTATTCGTAAGTCTGATAAAAAAACCGCGGAGATATACCAGAAATATCTTGATTTCTGTAATCCAATGGGCTAAAAGTTGAAGTAAATCGTCTCGGCTTGCCGATCTGACGAATGATAGAGCTTTCTCCCCTCCGCCCCGTTGTCACCTTGTGGCAGCGGGGTTTTTGTTTTCACAGGGTCTGGGATGGTTGTTTTTGCGTCCGGATAATCGCGTGATAGAAACGTCCGGGCAAACCAGTCCTCAAGGCATTTTTTACCGCAAAGACGCAGAGAACTCAGAGCTAAGAGAGACGAATTTTCGATATGCAACTCAGGCGAGCCGCGGTGTGTCACCGCGTGATTGAGCGAAGCTCAACATGTCTTGTCGTTGTCGTTTGCTGTGTCTCTGAAACAAGACAGACTCACTCAATTGTTTGTATGACGAAAAGACAACCCGTGACTCAGGAGAGTCACGGGTTTGGTGATGCATTGATTATCAAACGGAATTTCTTCTCTCTTGCCTCTGAGCTCTCTGCGTCTTTGCGGTAAAACTGTCTTGAAAATGTCTTACCCTGCCATCACTTTGACATGGAACTCCCGGGTACGTGGGCCGTCGAATTCGCAGAAGTAAATACCCTGCCAGGTACCCAGTACCAGACGCCCGTCTTCGATGAGCACCGTACAACTCGAACCCATCATCGAGGCTTTGACGTGTGAAGCGCTGTTGCCCTCGGCATGGCGGTAGAACGACTGACGCCAGGGCACCATCTGATCCAGTTGCAGCAGAAAGTCATGCACCACGTCCGGGTCGGCATTCTCGTTGATCGTCACCCCGGCAGTCGTATGCGGCACGTACACGCAAACCGTCCCCGTCGTCACCCCCGACTCGCGAACGATGTTGCGAACCTGTGAGGTGATCTCGACCATCTGATCCCGGCTGTGCGTTTTGATACTGAGTGTTTGCATCCTTCACAGCATAACAAATCGGTTCAGGATTGCTCCTGTGAGACAGGTCGGGACGCCATCACCATGCCATCAATCAATTCGTGGACCTGCTTGGCCTGCTTGATGCACTTAAAGCCATACGTCGTGGTCGAAGTCCGCGTGCGCGAGCTGCGTCCCCCACCACCGCGGTGCCCACCGTGCCCGAGGCTGTGCGTGTTGCGATGGGTGGTGGTGTGACTGGAGATGACCTTTTCAAAAATCAGGTCACCACTGCCATCGTCATTGAGACTGCGATTGATGTCGTTGAGTTTTTCAGGCGTGTAGACTCTGACGTTGGTCTTGCCAAAGGATCGGGAGATGATCATCGCCCGTTGGTCGGTCAGGACGTAGACAGTCCGCAACGCCAACCGTTTGCCCCAGATCGGGCTGGTGAGCATGCCCAGACCGATGATGCAGAACGGGGTGCCGAATAGAGGGAATAGCCACGTAATGAATCCTGCCTGGTCTGCTGGTGTTTTCATCGCCATCTTGATGGTGAAGAACATCCAACCTGCACAGAAGGTCGACCAGAACATGCCAAAGAGCACGATCGGCCAGGCAGCGCGTGCCATGCGCGAAGCGATCGGCTGATCAAGCCACAATATCGTTTCACCATTGTTCAGCTCGTTGTTCAATGAACCCTGCAAACGCGTTGGCAGCATCATCGGGTTAGGCAAAGGCAATTCACTTCGTGTGTACACAGGCAGGACTCCAAAAGTTATGAGGAGCCGACATGATAGCAAAAACAAATATCAGACCAGAATCGCTTTATCTGAGCATCAATTCGCCTGTGTCATCCCCCGTTGGATCATCTCGATAAGCTGTGTCTGATCCGCTGTGAGCCGCATGCAGATCGCGGGTTTGAATTTGGAGGATTGCGTTGACGTTTTCTTTTCCCAAATTCAGACTGCGTTCAAGATACCAACTTCGGCAGAAATATCATCGCCCCAATCACTGCTGCCCCAAGACATGTCATCAACACTGTCCCCGCTGCGATGTCTTTGGCTGTGCCGATCTGCGGGTCATGTTCCAAGGTGATGCGATCCGCCAACCGCTCGATGGCAGCATTAAATGCCTCCGATGTCCAGACACTGGTGATCGCCATCGTCAGCCACAACCAATCTGTTTTTGAAACCTGTAATCCAAGGCCCAAAGCTATGACAATCACCGTTGCCAACAGATGAATCTTCGCATGCGGCTCGTCCCGCAATGACACATACAGTCCGACAAAAGCACAACGAAACGCGCGGATGCGTTTGGGGAGATAACCTCGTTTTGGATCATCGGCTCTCACAATGCGATTGTATTTCGAGATACAGGCGTGCTAAACCGCAAGCGGTTTAAAATGTGTTACCGAACTTGTTATGCGGCTTGTTTTACACCGGGGCTTCGGCGGTGAGGTATTCGTGCATGGCTTTGGCGGCTTTTCGGCCGGCACCCATGGCGCGGATCACTGTTGCACTGCCACTGACGATGTCACCGCCTGCAAAGACGCCGGGCTTGCTGGTTGCAAGAGTCTCTTCGTCTGCAAGGATGTAGCCACGATTGGTGGTGTCCAAGTCAGGTGTGGTGCTTTGGACCAATGGGTTGGCACCGGTGCCCACAGCAATGATTGCGACATCCAACGGCATTTCAAAGTCCGAGCCTTCTTTGGGGACCGGGCGGCGACGGCCTGACGCGTCGGGTTCGCCGAGTTCCATCCGCTGAAGATGTGCAACCTTGAGATTGCCCTTCTCATCACCGAGGAACGAGACAGGATTGACCAGCGTCATGAACTGCACGCCTTCGTCCTTGGCATGATGGACTTCTTCCTTACGGGCGGGCATTTCCTCTTCACCGCGACGGTAAATGA
>JBICHS010000235.1:0-5238 GCA_043101135.1 Phycisphaeraceae bacterium JB051 | reverse complement strand
ATTCTGAAATGGCAACAGGAATGCCATGTGCGGGGCAACTGAACAGGATCATGACAGGCGCTGTCATATCCATGGAAAAAACATCAAGCGTGGCTCAAACAAATCGCCTTACTTCTCTAACGGTGCAGTGGAGTGGCGTACGATCAACTCCGGGCTGACGCGAACGCGTTTGGTCGTGCACTTTGGATTTTTAATCTTCTCTTGCAGCAATCGCCATGCTTCCTGGGCGATCACATCCGGCTTCTGGTCAATGGTGGTCAACCCGGGAGAGACCAACTGGGCAAAATCAAGATTGGCACAACCTGTGATCGATAAGTCATCAGGAACACGTTTACCCATCTCGTTTGCAACATGCATCGCACGCAAAGCATCCTGATCGGTCATGCAAACCAAGGCAGTTATTTTGGGATTGGACGCGAGCAATTCACGAATGATCTGATCAGCAGGTGTACTCCAATGCGGGCGTTGAAGTACACAGGTTGGATCCACTTTCCTGATAACTTTCTTCATCGCTTTGCAGTAACCTGCATAGCGTTGCTCGAGAATCATGCCATCCGGCGTGCCACGGACACAACCGATGTGGGTATGCCCCAGTTCCAGAAGATGCATGGTCGCCATGTAACCACATGCCTCATTATCATTGACCACCAGTGGTACATCGATTCCTTCATAGCCACAATCCAGAAAGACGATTGGCAGATTACGTTTAACCAATTGTTTGTAATACGCCTGTTGCCCCATCGCATCATCCGGACAAATGATCATGCCATCGACACGATGCTGACGAAAGGTATCAATGCCTTTGATGAGCTTGTCATGATTGGAGTGACTTTGTGCCAATAGACATTGGTAACCTGATGCAGACGCAAGCTGCTCAAGTGAATTGATAATGTCGGGAAAAAAGGAAACCCGAACAGCAGGTACGATGATCCCGATCACCCCGGTCTTTTTGTTTTGCAGACCACGAACCAGCGCATTGGGTTGGTAGTCATATTTTTCCAATGCCTTGCGGATGCGTTGACATGTGGCTTCACTAAGTTGATCTTCACGCCCGTTTATCACGTGACTCACTGCCACACGGGACACCCCCAACTCCTGGGCAATTTGCTTCATGGTTACATGCATACGCTGTAGACACCTATGTCATATGTTACAAAAAATCGTATTCTAACCTACGTTAGATGTCAATCATCTACTGACATTTTTTTCTCGGACCTTGTGGTTTGTATTTTCACTGGTGTACTACCAAGCAGGGAATGCTCCGCGACACCAAAAATATAAACTACGATTTGAAGCACATTTGAATGAATTGATCTTGCTCTGCTGCATCAGGTGGATGCAATAAAAAAACAGTGAACAAAGCACACCATCTAATGCGCATCATTCACTGTTGTAGGCTTTATCAAAATTAAAATACGTCAGACTTAAAGCTCGTCAGTAACAGGTTCATCGCATAGCGCATCCTGCAAACGGCGCATCTCTGCTTTGAGTTCAGTAGTAATCGCTTCGGTCCCTGGCTCACCATAAATGTTTTTGAGTTCGTTCGGGTCGGCTGTGAGATCAAAGAGCTCCCAGTATGGATCCATGCCGATGTTGATCTGTCCTGCACCAGCGCAGCCCAGTCCCTTGCAGTAGTAGTAAGTGAGCTTATGCGTTCGGGTGCGCACACCGTAATGAGCAGGTACGTTATGAGAACGGTCACCATGCATCCAATAGCGATAGTAAATACTCTGCTGCCAATCCTCGGGTTCATCCTGCCCCTCAAGCATTGGCAAAAAACTCTTGCCTTGCATGGGTTGAGGTGTAGGCAAACCGGCTAGCTCCAAGAGTGTTGGTGCAAAGTCCACATTGGTAAGCATGGCATCATTCGCCCCTCCCTTGAACTTGCCAGGCATGCGCATCACCAACGGCATTCTCAGGGAGTGTTCGTAAATCAATCGCTTGTCATACAGGCCATGGTCACCGAGGAAGAAGCCCTGGTCGGAGGTGTAGACCACGAGTGTGTCTTCTGCCAAACCCATCTCCTCGAGTTTTTCCAGGATACGACCAACATTGCGATCAACCCCAGCGGAACATCGCAGATAGTCCTTGATATAACGGTCGTAGTACCACAGCTTGAGTTCCTTACCTTCGAGTTCCTTGGGTGGATTTGCTTTGACATCCTTGTGCTGCAGATCACGGTCAATGCGCATGCGCACTGTCGCAGCAGCAGGACGGGTTGCGTAGTCATCCCACAACGTTTCAGGTTCGGGCATGGTCTGCCCATCAAACATGTCCTTTTCAAGCGGGCCGGGTTCCCATTCACGATGAGGCGCTTTGTGATGCACGCAAAGGAAAAAAGGTTCATCACGCTCGCGATAATCTTCATCCCATTGTTCAAGCCATTCCTCTGCCATATCGGTGATGATGTCCGTCACGTAACCTTTGGTGTGCAATTCACCGCGACGGCCTTTGTCACTGCCGGTGAAGAAGGTTGGATCGTAATACAAGCCTTGATGCGGTAGAACGGCCCAATCATCAAAGCCTGCGGGGTCACCGTTGCCGCCCTTCTCCAACGGGCCATGTCCCAGGTGCCATTTACCAAAGATCGCGGTGCGATAGCCTGCATCTTTTAGTAGTTTCTGGACCTGTGGATCATGACGATTGTCCAGTGAGTCTGCCAGCGTTTTCACATCACAGACATGCGTATGTTGACCAGTGAGAATGCTTGCACGACTTGGCGTACAGATGGAGTTGGTGCAGAAACAATTGTCTGCTCGGATGCCACCATTAGCCGGATCAGCAATGCGGTCAATATTGGGCGTATGCAGAATCCGCGGGCCAAGACCGGCGTCGGTATAGGCACTGATGGCGTGGGCGGCATGATCGTCACTGAGTATAAACAGAATGTTCGGGCGTTTGGACATGTGCGTTTGAACCTTGCTAAGCGTGAAATAACGTGACAGGTGATAAATTAAAATCACCCGGGGACAAACATCCTCGGGCGATTGTGGGCAGTCTTACTTGATGTAACTGACGGGCTCGGTGGGATTCTTTTGCATATGCTCCCAGAGTGTTTCAATCTTTTGTCGCCAGGCTTCGGCGGTCTGTTTGAGTTCCTGCGCCAGTTCAGGCTGCTCATTGGCAAGGTTGATTTTCTCACCCATGTCCACGGTCAGGTCTGACAGATGGATATCATCTTCCGGCGGGGCGCCTTCGACGAGTTGGCCTTTGAGAACCAGTTTGTACTTGCCACGACGTATGGCCGTCTGATCATTCATCTCCCAGAACAGATCACGTTCGGGAAGCTCCTTGCCATCCGCAACGTAGGGCATGATGTCCATGCCATCGACTTCATATTCATTGGGATCACCGCCCGCTGCTTTGAGCATACTGGGCATGATATCCATTGCAGCGACCGGTTGATCTAGAACTTGTCGTTCAGGAATCCGGGCCGGCCAGTTGAGAATACCCGGGACGCGGACACCGCCATCATAGAGGCTGAATTTATGGCCCTTGAGCGCCCCTGCTGAGGAACCGTAATAGTAGTCCAGCGTACCATCAAGCCAGTTGCGTGATTCACGGGACGGGCCATTGTCACCCATGAAGAAGATGCAGGTATTATCGCGAACGCCCTGTCGTTGCAGTTCATCAACGATGTCACCAACACCGTCATCCACACAACTGATCATGGCAGCGAGCACCTGTTTATCCCAAGGCAGGTGTGCAAAACGGTCCATGTATTTCTGCGGCGCATGCATCGGGTAGTGCGGTGCGTTATAGGCCACGTAAAGCATGAACGGCTCATCCTGCTTGGATGCATCACGGATATAGTCGATGGCTTTATCGGTGATCGCTTCGGTCATGTACGTGCCGTTGTCCCAGATTTCCTCGTTATCTTCCCAGAGGTCATGAATAGGATTTTGGCCCGGCCCACCGCGGTTAATGCCCCAGTAGAAAATGTGTGAGTAATAGTCGATGCAACCTGCCAGGAAACCGTACCAGTGGTCAAACCCCTGCTGATGCGGGCGACTGTCGTCTGCTAAACCCATATGCCATTTACCAGACATGTAAGTGTTGTAGCCCTGTTTTTTCAGACCTTCGACCATCGACGGGATTTCACGACGAAGACCACTGGCAGTGCGATGCCCCGCCAGGATCGATCGGACGCCTGCCCGTGCGGGGTATCGACCGGTAAGCAATGCTGCACGTGAAGGGGAGCAAACGGGACTGTTGGAATAAAAGTCCGTAAAGCGAACACCACCTTCAGCAAGTCGATCCAGATTAGGCGTCATCACATCCGTGGAGCCCATGCAGGACAAATCGCCGTAGCCGTGATCGTCGGTGATAAAAACAATAAAGTTGGGTTTGGACATGTTCTGAATAGCCATCTGATTGGACCTGAAAGTTGTTTAGAAACGAGAAAGGATTTCCGTTGCCTTGTCTGCATAATCCTTGACATGGTGAATCAACGGATCGAAACAGGAAGCATCAGCTGCCTGGAGCCCGAGCATGGAAACACCAATGGATCCCACAAACAATTCACCGCGGTAGACCGGCGCCATAACGCGAGTGAAATAATCGCGTTCATCTTTCTGACTGAGGTAATATCCCTGCTTGCGAATTTGATCCAGCAAAGCCATATACTCCACTTTGCGTGGCTTTGAAGCATGTTTCTGGATGGCATTTTTCCAAAGCCGTTCACGATCCGCTTCGGGAATAAAGGCCATCATCACCAGACCTGCGCCATGATTGGCAAAGTTGAAATTACTCTTGCCTTCGGAAATGTAATGAAAGCCGTTGGGTACTTCATGTTTGACAACCAGCTCAAAATGATCATCCGCCATTTTGAAAAAGACCGATGAATGCCCCAGCGATTCAGCAATGTCATTGATTAATGGGCGAAGCAATTCCGTATAGGAAATCTGGCCACGCAGTTTACGGCCTAACTGGATCGCACGTTCACCGAGCAGGTAAAACCGCGACTCCTGATTCTTGGAGATGATCTCTTCATCCTGCAGCGCTTTGAGCAGGCGTGAGACACTGGAAGCAGGCGCATCGGGGAATAACGCACTGATCTCATTGAAGGTCATCCCCGAGTGTCTGAGCCCCATGACTTCGAGCAGTTTGAAACTCCGCCTGAGTACGGGAAAGGCATCCTGTTTAGCCATATCGCCTCCGATATCGTTTGTGAAAGCTGTATTTCAATTACGATAGCCTACCGTATCAGACACGCCTGTCAATGCGTCTATGAAGTCT
>JBICHS010000234.1:0-6713 GCA_043101135.1 Phycisphaeraceae bacterium JB051 | reverse complement strand
CTAAATGTCCCATAAATCCCCCAAACAAGAAAATGATTAGCAATATTCAAATTTACATGACTCTTAATTAAAGCCTTACCGATCCACCTGTCCCATGACGATGTCGATGGAGCCGATGATGGCGGGGACGTCGGAGAGCAGGACGTTTTGGCAGAGTTCGGTGGTGACGGATAAGTTGCAGAAGGTCGCGGCACGACACTTGGCGCGGTACGGCATGGGGCCGCCCTGTGATTCGAGGTAGAAGCCCAGAACACCGCGGGGGTTTTCGGTTTCGACGTAGATTTCACCTTCGTCAGCTTTGAAGTTGCGGCCGACTTTCAGGCGGTAATCGCCAGTACAATCCTTGAGCTTGGCAATGGCCTGGCGGAGGATCTTACAGCTTTCGACCATTTCCTTCATGCGGACCATGTAACGATCCCAGCAGTCGCCGAGGGTGCCCATTTCGCCGTCACCGACGATGACGTCAAAGTCGAACTCGTCGTACAGGCTGTAAGGCAGGTCGCGACGCAGGTCGTAGGCGATACCACTGCCACGCAGGACCGGGCCGGTGATGGCATACTTGGTGCAGACTTCGGGGGTCATCACGCCGACGTCTGCGGTGCGCTTGATGAAAATCTTGTTGTAGGAAAGCAGGTCATTGTATTCCTTGATCTTGGGTTCAAAGTAATCAAGGAACTCGGTGACCTTGTCCAGATAGCCATCGGGAAGATCGTAAGTCGAACCGCCAATGGTGAAGTAGCTGTAGGTCAGACGGGCACCACAGAGCATTTCGAAGAGGTCAAGGACATACTCGCGTTCGCGGAAGGCATAGAGGAACGGCGTGAAGGCGCCGATGTCCAAACCGTAGGTGCCGAAGCTCACGAGGTGTGAGCCGATGCGGCCGAGTTCACCGACGAGGATGCGAATGAGTTCAGCGCGGCGTGGCAGTTCCAGGCCTGCGAGTTTTTCGACAGCATGACACCACGTCCAGTTTTCGTTCATGGCTGCCAGGTAGTCCATACGGTCGGTGTATGGGACGTACTGGAAATAGGCCACGTTTTCACCGATTTTCTCCGCACAGCGATGCAGGTAACCGATATGCGGGACCGCTTCGAGGACCATCTCGCCGTCGGTGCGCAGGACGATGCGCAACACGCCGTGGGTTGAGGGGTGCTGCGGGCCCATGTTCACGAGCATTTCCTCGGTGCGGACGTCAACCTGCTTGCCGTCGCCGGCAACGGGGCCCACGCCATCAGGTTTGGCGATGATGAATTCGGTCTGTTGGGAGTCGGTGGTGGTCATAGTCGGTCTATTGTAGATGCTTGGAGGCCTTGAGCCAAATGAGGGTGGATGGGGGTCAAATGATGGCTGTAGGACATAGAAGTTGAGCTTCGCTCAATCCCGCGTTGACACAACACGGCTCGCCTGAATGCGTGCAATGCTTGTCAGATGGTTTTTGCGTCTAAGCCGAGACATGGCAGGACATTTGAGTACAATGGACAGACGTGCATGCCCCTGCCTGAGGGGTTATGTGCGGTGATTGAAAGGATCGTCATTTTGTCGATGGAAAAGCACGTTGATTTTGCACATTCGCTGCGTTGGCCGTTCCTGGTGGGATGGTTGATCGTGCTTGGCATCTGGTGCGGGGTGCTGTTTATCCCGTTGCGATATGGCGATTACGACTGGGACAGTTTCTCGCTGCTGCTATGGTTTCCAGAAACGCCGGGGATTCACCGACAGACCTGGCTGGGGTATATCACATTAATGCTCTTTGCACCGTTTGCGACGCTTTCGCCACACCGGTATTGGCATCATGATTTGGCTCAGCGCAGCACAATGCCTCGGCGGATGCTCATTGCTGGGGCAATTGCTGCGGGTGTGTTGAACATGAGTGTGATTGAGGTCGGGGTGATCCTGCGGGATGTGATGGTGCACGGTCTTGCGATCAAGCAGGAATATCTGTTACCGTTGGGACCGCTGCATCGGCTCTCGGGGGTGATGCTTATGAGTATGATCTGGGGGATGATTTTCCAGGCATGGTTCAGCCGGCGTGAGCGTGTGCTTTATTCGGATTACAAATTGCTGTCACTGCTGCTTGGACTGGGCCTGATCATTGGGCCGTTTGGGACCAAGATCGTTGGCCGATATGTGTTTTATTACACCTCGCAGCAGATCGATAGTGTCCCGGGTTTCACCGCAGCCTTGATGATGCAGATCTCCGTGGTGTTGTGGGCGATGGGGACCAGTGCGATCCTCTTATTCGGGATTCGCCCGTTCTTCCGCTATGCCCATTGTCGTTGCATGAAATGCGGCTATGACCTGCAGGGCTCAATTGATCATGGGGATGGCACATGCCCTGAATGTGGCTTTGAGATCGAGCAGGAACAAGCCAGCGCGTCCCGTGATGACTGATATCCCCCGCCCCACTATTCTTTTTGCTTCTGGCAATCCGACCAAGCATCTGATCTACCGCCCATTGCTTGTGGGGATGGGGTTTGATGTTCATGACCTTTCACAAGCTGATGGCATCCGGAAGGACACGCCGGTGGAGGATGCATTGACGGTGACGGATAACGCAGCGATCAAAGCTGCGCATTACCGCTGTGACGCCTACCCCAATGTCTTTGCTCACGATGTGGGGCTATGCTTTGATGCACTGGATGACGAACCGGGGGTGCAAGCGCGACGCTGGGGTGGGAAGCTTGACGAAAACATCAGCGATGCAGCCTGGATGACCTATCTGTTGGACCGGATGAAGGACGTGCCGGATGACGCTCGCACGGGTCGGTTTATCGTGGGCTGGGCGTTGGCAACGGGTGATCAAGTCCACACGCTGTATCAGGAATCGCCCTTTCGGATCGCCCATGCACCGCTTCGCCCGATGACCGCTGGTTCACCGATGACCGCCCTGATTCATGGCGGGGAAGATGTCATTGCCCAACGACAGGCCGTGTTCAATGACGCTTTAACGCGGTGGGCACCTTTGCGTGCTTTGACCATGCCTTGATTGGGTGAGTAAACACATTTCTGACATAAAAACGGTCTTTTTTCACCCCAAGTGGGAAAAATTGGGCATGATCCGATAATTTTTCCTTGAATTGCGTTCATCTGGACTGGATAATATTGGTACCGATGCCGTTAACCCTCGCCATTTTGTACCACTCCCGCAAGCTTCTGTTTACGATGCTCGCTTTGCTGATGACGACTGTCATCTGGCTTTTGATGGCTGATTTGATCATCCGCTACCCCATCGGTGCGTTCATGCTCAAGTACCTGTCGATCTGGTACGGCTTCTGGCCGATGTATGAGCACGGCATTCGCGGCGCGATGGGTGTCTACCCCGAAACACTGCAGGCCCATTGGGTCATCACGCTCTTTGGACTCTTTTCGTTTTTCATTACCCAGTTCCTGTTTCTGGAACCGGGCCGACGCTGGCGTGAACATTTGATCCATCGGACAGCTGCATCATCCTATGTCTATGTGATGGCAGCCTTCCCTGCCGCCCTGCTGACCGTCAGTGTAATGACCTCCCTGCTCCAGGCCGCCGAGCTCTGGCAGTACATGCCCGGTGAAGCTTTCCGAGCCTATGGCTGCATCTGGATGCCCCAGACCATGGTCATCTGGTTCACGGTACTCGTCTCATGGTCGGCATGGTCCTTGATCCTTGAGCACAGTTTCCGAAAAGGTGACCGTTACATGCAGTTGGCGGGGATGACTTACTGCCTGTTCATCGGCTCTGCCGTGAGCTTCGGACTTTCAGCTGTCATTCAAATTCACTTGGTTGGTTTTAACTCCAACTACTGGTTAAGCGGCAGCTACACCGGCATGCTCATCAGCGCCTCGGTCATGCTCTGGACACTTGTCCCCGCACTGGTGCTGGTCTATGCAGGCAAAGCCTATTCCCTGCAACGTATTGAGCTTCTCATGGATGGCGATCAGGTCGGCAGTCACTGGTTTAAAATCCCCAGCATCATCAAGCAAACCGCTTGATCCCCACTGATCCGTCCACGCATTCATCTAACTTTCGTCCACATTGTTGTCCAATCCAGCCTGCTCAATCGTTTGTTGAATGACCGTTTATTTTTGATGAAGACGACATCCAACAGCAGGATTGATGAATCGTATTCTGAGAAATAAGTAACCCGTATCGCTTTATGAACCGATGACGGATCACCTGTATGAGTCAAGTATTGAACTTTCAGTCTCAATTGCTTGAACCCGCGAATTTTGTGAATACACTTCTACTGACAACACGAGGAATCATGCAGCTTGACGCGTCAGCAAACTTGGCCGATGATGCATGTCCTACCTTAAAAATCGCAAGACTTTCCGGTGGAAGCGAGAACGAATGCCTATTTATGTGACAATGCCTTACGGTGAAGAATTGACTGGGGGGGCCCAGTGAAAACATTGCAAATGCTCCTTTGGCTCACCAGTATGTCTTTTTGCCTGGTGTTTCTGCTTATCAGCGCGATGAGTACGTTCAACAAGCAAGCTGCGACCTCCGCCCTGGAGATACAACAGTTTGTGGAACCGGCCTGTTTCCTGCTGGCTTGCATCGGCTTGAGCCTCACGCCCATCCGCGTGATCAGCCATCAGGTTCGGTACATCCTGGCCTTCGGCAGTTGCCTGCTCATCGGGTTGTACTATGTGTTTATCATCAGCATGGGTGACAACTACACCAACCATCCCAACAGCGCGCTGTTCCAGATGGACATGTGGGTCATCACCACGCTGGTGATCCTCATCGCCTATGCCATCGCCCTTTTCAAAGCCGACCATGCCAAGGCATCGCAGGCAGACGAAGAATCCGACGAACACGTTGACCCGCTTCTGGACCCGCTTTTCAAGTCTTCAGTCACGAAAAAAGCCAAGTCCAGCAATGAGGAAATCGAACTGGAAATGAGTGGCAGCCCGGTGAGTCACTCCGAAAAACGCTGGCGTCGCACCACGTAACCCCCCGTCTGAGTTGTGCCAGTGATCCACTTGCAACCCCGTGAATAAAACAACACAAACCGTCTGATGAGTGAAATCGAATCTGCTGGGCAAATGGTTCTATCCACAGCAGTGACCTGCCCATCGCAACAACCCCGCCGTTGTGCTAAACTGTCCCAACTCAGCAGTGCCCGTAGCTCAGTTGGATAGAGCAACGGACTTCTAATCCGTAGGTCGGTGGTTCGAATCCACCCGGGCATGCTTTTTTCTGATTCACTTCACCAATGCCATCGCACAGATGCCATCCCCTGCCCCACCATGTAAATCATCCATGTTTTATGAGCCCAGCATGTGAATGCGGTGCAGGTCGTTTTGCTCATCAAGTCACCTGCACCGGATTGACATCCGGTGCTCCCCATGATGCCTCACTGAACCTGTCAATACGATCTCACAACCCACACTGATACAATCCCGCTAAGCCGCTGAAGATCGGCAAGGCTTGCCAGCAGCGGATGAGGTTGCGGGAGAGTCTGGAAAAGTGTGGTAAATGGTCTGCGTGATAAAAGCCGTTGGGCTTGAGTTGGTTTTCATCAATCACGCAGGCGATGTCCCGCAAAGTCGAACAAAGCTTGGCACCGGTGACGCGGATACTGCCATCCATGCGCAAGAGCCATGTGCCGAGTTTGTTGTAGGCATCGAAGACCAACTGCGGATTTTGAAAATGCTCGGAGAGTTTGCCCAACAAGTTTTTAATCGCTACTGCATGCAGGTACGGGAACACCCCTTCGGCAAGCACCATCGTCGGCTGATTGCAAGCAATCGCATCAAACCAATCGGTTTGCTCCAGTGAGGCAGCGATGTCACGCACATTGTCATGCTTGGCGTGATAGGCCTGACGCATGGCGATGACATGTTCAAAATCGACATTGATCCATTGGCAGTGATCCGGCTTACCCAGTCGATCAAAGCGCGTGTCCATGCCACAGCCAAGATCGAGTATCAACGGATGCTCATGCTTTGAAAGAAAATCGCGGACGCATTGATCAAACTGGCTGGCGCGACATGCCAGGGAAACCTGTTGATCATGGTGCACCTTGAGGATCGAGAAATCAAAGCCCATCTGCTCAACGAGTTCGGCTGCATGATGATCGTTAAGAATCGACTGCGCGTGATGCGACTCCATCGCCTTGGCATAGAGCGTGATGAGCAAGGTCTGCTCGACGGATTGAAGATCAAATTGCAGTTTCATGTCTAGGTTTTATCAATGACCGACGATGTGTCAGCGCCCTTCGAACAATCGCAATCCATCGTCACTCCCGCGCAGGCGGGAGTCCAGTGGAACCTGCAAGCGTCAACTGTATGCCACTGGATTCCCGCCTGCGCGGGAATGACAAAGGCAGTTTATCACGACGTGTCCCTTGTGAACGATCAAACACCATTAAAAAAAACCGACTCACCATCGTGAATCGGTTTTGAATTTCTCGTTTGCCAACGCTGAGGTTTGTAGCTTAACCCAGAGCCATGGCACCGCTGATGACTTCCGTCAGTTCGGTGGTGATGGCGGACTGACGTGCACGGTTGTACACGCGGGTGAGGTCCTTACTCATCTGCGTTGCGTTGTCGGTGGCAGCCTTCATGGCAACCATACGCGCGATCTGTTCGCTGACTTCCGATTCGTTGAAGCTTTGGAACAACTGCGTCTTGACCGTCACAGGCAAAAGCTCTGCAAGCAACTGCTCGGGTTCGGGGGAATATTCGTAATCAACCTGGGACTTACTCACTTCGCCTTCGACACCTTC
>JBICHS010000233.1:0-3557 GCA_043101135.1 Phycisphaeraceae bacterium JB051 | reverse complement strand
GTCATGAATCAACAACTGGATAAGGCGCTTGCCATCCAGAAGAAAATTCTGCAACTCGGTGATGCGCTCTACGGCGTGGGTAAACACGTTTCGTCCTGCGTTAAAGGCATTAAATGCACGCTGTCCGTGATGGGCATCTGTGATGATTACATGGCTGACCCGCTGCATCGTTTCCGTGAGCCTGAACGTCAGGTTATCAAGCAGCGCATCAGTGAACTCGTCGATGCTGACGTGCTTGATCTAAGCCAATTCCCGCAGCATGCCATGGGATAAAACATGCAATCCAACAACGCGCAGCGCGCCTATGATCATGTGTTCGCCAAGCTGATGTCCGGTCAATACAAACCGGGCACGCGCTTGCTTTACGGCCCCATCGGCAAGGAGATCGGTGTCAGCGCAACGCCTGTTCGCGAAGCCATCGGTCGCCTTGCTTCACAGGGGTATGTGAACCTGGTCCCCAATCTCGGGGCCGTGGTGCGCGAGCCGGATCGCGATGAAGTGGTTGAGCTTTATGAAATCCGCGCAGCATTGGAATGCTGCGCAGTGCAAAAGGCAGCAATCCAGCGCAGCGATCAACAGCTGGAATATCTCAACGAACTGCTGGGCCAACTCAAGCACTTCGCGCTCTTGCTCCGACAGGACAAGTTGGAAGTGCTCAGCCCCGAGCAGATGAATCATTACCTGGCGGTCGACGAATCCTTCCATGCCTACATCATGCAGGTGGCAGGTAACAAGCGACTGCTCAAGATGGTGCGAGACCTGCGCATCCTTGCACGCATTTTCCGAGACTACGAACGCGATCGACCGCGCTTTAAACAGATTGTTACCACGTACCGTTACCATGCCCAGATTGTCCGGGCGATCCGTGATGGCGATGCCAAACGAGCCCGGGATTGGATGGGCCAGCATATTGATCGTGGTTTAACCGAAATGATTCGACTACATGAATTGCGTCATGCCCAACAGGTGTGGCCGCAGACACCGTGATCCATCACTTAACCTGATCACCGAGGCTGAGGGTGCAGTTAAGGATAAGGCTTGATCCCATTCTGTAACCCGGTGGTTTGAGCACTATTTAGAAAAATAACGCTATTTTCAAAGGAATCATTGACTCACAGAGGAGCGTGCCTAGAATTAGACAATTAGAGTTAACGTTAAACCTGTTAACCTGACTTAATCGACCAGTCGCAAGCACTTGGCTTTTCTGGCCAGCATGACAGACATCAAAGGCTTACCGATGACCATGAACAAGACAACCGCATTCCCGACGCCTGCCGGTGGTCGCGTCACGCTCAGTGACATCGCCCGGGCGTTTGATGTTTCAGCCATGACGGTAAGTAAAGCTTTGAACCGCAAGCCGGGGGTCTCGCCTGATAAGGCGGATGCGATCCGTTCGTACGCCAAGCAGATGGGGTATCGCCCGTCGCATGCGGCGCGGTCATTACTCAAAGGTCGGACACACACGGTGGGTATTTGTATTCGTGAAGGACACAGTGCCAAGCCTTGGGGTTACCCGTGGCTTTATGGTTTGATGCGTGAGATCGGCCTGGCGTTAAAGCCGCATAACATGCACGCGCAGACTTGTCTGGCGCCGGGGGGGATTGATGAGTGTCGCCAGGCCATTGAGCATTTCATGGAGATTGGCGTTGAGTCTTTGGTGATCGGCCCGTTGGGCGCTTTGGAAGAGTATCACCAGTTGGCTGACTTACTCGCTCATTGCCCGCATGCTTTGGCATTTGATGCGGTGGATGACCTGCCGATCGATCATGTGAAATGGAACACCTATCAGGGCGGTCAACTGCTGGCAAAGCATCTTGCTGATCTTGGGCATCAGAAGATTCTCGTGCTCGGCGTCAGTGAACGTGAGTTAAGTAACCCGCATCTTCATGTTCAGCTCAACGGCTTGCGTGATGCTGCCAAAATTCTGGGGCTTCACATCGATCCTGATCACTTGATTCGTCTGCATGAAGTCGAAGATATCTCGCGTGTTTTGCGCGAAGTCTTCAGCAAGGCCGATGCACCTACAGCTGTCTTTTGTCACAACGACTGGGTTGCCATGCATGCGATTCAGACGCTGACGCAAATGGGCTTGAATGTCCCCGGTGATGTGTCGATTACAGGCTTTGATGATTTGCCTGTTGCCCAGATCACCACGCCGGGGTTGACAAGTGTGGGCTATGACCTCAAGGCCTATGCCCGCAAGATTGCGCAAATTGTGGTGGACCGTGTCAGTGCTCGTTTTGATACGGGTCATGATGACGCGCAACTGCCACCGATGATTCGCTGGGAGCTTGAACCCCAGCTTTGTGTTCGTGATTCCACAGCCAATTCCGGGGTGTCCACTTCGAGGAGACACAAATGAATTTGGCCCAGGTAAAACAGTCTCGCACTTCCGGGAATACGTTCATCGCAATGGGACATCGCGCGTTTACGCTTATTGAGTTATTGGTGGTGATTTCGATCATCTCACTGCTCATTTCCATTCTGCTTCCCGCGCTGGGTAGTGCACGCAAGGCTGCACGGGCGATTCAATGCGGCACGCAGCAAAAACAATTGGGCACGGCCATGCTCACTTATTCCTTTGAGTTCAAGGACTATCTGCCGAGCAATACCAGCGCAACAACATGGGCCACCCAGACCACCATCAACGGCTCCACCGCCTATGCCACGACATGGTGGCAGGTGCTTTACTATCACAAATACATGCCGTCGCATCAGATTTATTCTGACCCGGTTACTGATCACAAAATGGCATACTCGGATGCAGATAACGTTGAGAACACCAACGTTTCCTACGGCCTTTCGGGTTATGGTGAAGGCGGTGATTCAAGCATGATCCGCACGGGCAACATGACCAAGCCCAGCCAAAGCATCGGTCTGATTGAAGACACCGTTGCAGGTGGTTTTCGTGATCCTGTCCCGCTGTGGCGCATCTATGGCTACAACCGCCCCGATAGCGCAGGCAAGTATCTCGCACTGGGTTACTTCGCACCGCATACCGGTAACTTCAACATCCAACTTTACGATGGGCATGTTGAACGGATTTCCCCGGAAACACTCAACGATGAAGCACCTGCTGTCTCCGTGATGGCGGATATGAAAAAGTACGTTTCAAGTTATCACTCCAAACTCAACGGCGAATTCTTCTTCCACAAACCTGAAGGCTATCGCCCATAAGACAACGCGACTATCCGCCAACAAAAAATTTAACCGGGATGCCTGCCCGTGCGTGAAGGGTAAGGTCGGTATCAGTATCTAAAATTTCAAAGGTTCAAAATGAAGTTCGTCCAACTACGTCACCAGCCGGAAAAAACCGAGCTGTTCCTGGGATCGCCCAGTATCGTCCGCATGCCCGATGGCACGCTTGTCGCCAGCCATGATTACTTCGGATATAACAAAAACGACAACGTCGAAAGCTCCAAACTCGCAGTCAGCAGTATCTATCACTCCTACGATGATGGGCAGACATGGACTGACACCATGCCCATCATCGGTGCGTATTGGTGCACACTGTTTCTGCACAACGGTGATCTCTACCTCATGGGCTGTGATCGCAA
>JBICHS010000232.1:0-15578 GCA_043101135.1 Phycisphaeraceae bacterium JB051 | reverse complement strand
CCACTCGTGTCGTTCTGAATTAACCACGAAGACACGAAGAGCACGAAGGTCACGAAGTTTTTAAACGCAGTTTGTGCCGTTAAAGCGTTAACGTATCGGTATTGATTTGGGGTTGGCTTGGCATTTATCAGTGAAATCAATGCCATTGCCCAGATCTTTAGGATGTATTTTCTTCGTGTCCTTCGTGCTCTTCGTGTCTTCGTGGTTTAAACATCACGTTACACTATCCCCATGCGAATCATTGGTATTGATCCTGGCTTGCGAATCTGTGGCTATGGGTGCGTCCAGGTCAAACCCGGGGCACTGGAGCCCACGCTTATCGAAGCAGGCATCATCAAGCTCAACACCAAGGCGGACATCCCCGATCGACTGTTGCAGTTGCATGAAGAACTCACCGAGCTCATCGCCCAGATCAAGCCCGATCAGATGGCGGTCGAAAAACTTTATGCCCATTACAAACACCCACGGACTGCCATTCTCATGGGCCATGCCCGTGGGGTGATTCTGCTCTGCGCCAAGCAAGTAAAAATACCTGTGATTGACTTACCTTCCACGGAAGTGAAAAAATCATTCACCGGTTATGGGCATGCTTCCAAATCGCAAATCCAACTTGCCGTGCAAACGCAGTACAAATTGCCCGAGCCCCCCTCCCCGCCGGACGTTGCCGACGCCATTGCCATTGCCACGACTCATGCCCGGCGAATTGCCGTGGAACAATTGGGTTAATGACGCGTCCAATGCAAGAATTGGACAAGTTGACGCGTTAGACCTGGGAAAATACCCGCATATTTTCCCAGACACGGCGCGGAACTTGGGGTATTATGGATCGTACTTGACTCTTGGGCTTTCTTCATGAAAACCCGCAAGTCGGGGGCGCTTACTGTTTTCTTGTCATGGGGAATTGAGATGATCAATCGATCCGGCTTGGGTTTTGTTGTTGCTGTCTTATCATTGGCTTTTTTTCTGACCGGCTGTGAATCCACCGGCTCAACCCAATCAACCAAACACCCAAGGGTTCGCGTGATCACGCCCGGGCAGGTGTACAGCTACAATCGCTGGTCCGCTGCGGAACGTTCGCAGGATGTGGCAACTCGCTCCATCCGTGTCACACGCAATGCCAGCTATCACATGATCTGTCTGAACAAAGCGGAAAAACCGCACGTCCATGACAATCATGACATGGTGGTCACCGTCTTGTGCGGCCAAACGCGTCTGCATCTGAACATGAAAACCTACGACCTGAACCCCGGCGATGTCGTGGAGATCCCGCGGGGCACGCTACACTGGACTGAAAACCTGAATCCCTCAGGGCCACCCGCTGAAGCCTTTGCAGTCTTCACACCCGCTTTCCAGGGCAAGGACATCCGCTTCGTGAATGTCCCCGGGCAATGAACATGAGAACAAACATCCATTTTGCCGGAGATGGCATGGGTGACATCAAGAGTCCCAAACTACTGTATTTCAAGGGTTTTTTGTTCTTTGCGCTGGGTGTCTTGGCAGCGGTGATCGTCCTGCTACTCTACCCCGACTGGCGATTGGCTATCCTCCTTGGCGTGATGGTCTGGGCGTTTGCGCGTGCGTATTACTTTGTGTTCTATGTCATCCAACATTACATCGACCCCGATTTCAAATTCGCAGGACTCATCGACTTTGGAAAGTATGCGTTGAAACGTCGATATTGGGACAAGACCTACAAATCGAACACAAGCCGCCAGATGAATGACCATCGGGAATGAATCTGACGGGTTCTGCTAACCACTAACCACAACATGCCACCCGTCAGAGTCGATCTGCGATCTCATCTGACAGCTTGTGCGTGAAGGTCATCAAAATTAAAACGTGACCCAAGATTCAAGAATAGGTCAGCTTCCGAGCCTTGTTGCGATTCCTGCGGACCTTGAGGTTGAGCATTTCCACGCCAAAGCTAAAGGCCATGGCAAAGTAAATGTAACCCTTATTGATATGTTGACCTAATCCCTCTGCAACAAGCACCACGCCGATGAGTACCAGAAACGCCAACGCGAGCATTTTCATGGTCGGGTGGGTTTCGACGAAGCGACTGATGGGGCCAGCAAAGATCATCATCACCGTCACCGCCAAAACGATGGCTATAATCATCACCGGAATGTGTTTGACCATGCCCACCGCGGTGATGACCGAGTCCATGGAAAAGACCATATCCAACATGAATATCTGCAACAACACTGCTGCCATTTGTGCTTTGGCTTTCTCGGCTTTGAGTTCTTTTTTGCTTGGCTCTTCGAGCTTGTGATGAATCTCCATGGTGGCTTTACCAATGAGAAACATCCCGCCGATGAGCAGGATAATGTCATGGCCGGAGATTTCATGGCCCATGACCGCAAACAGCGGCTCGCGCATTTTCATGATCGCACTGATGGCAAAGAGCAGTCCGATGCGCCCCGCCATCGCCATGAGCAAGCCCAACTTCCGAGCCATATCCTGTTGGTTAGCAGGCAGTTTGTTGGTGAGAATGGAAATAAACACCACATTGTCAATGCCGAGTACGATTTCCAAAACGGTCAACGTCAACAGTGCAAGACCGTTTTCCAGCGTCAGTAATTCAAGCATGTATTTGTCCCGAGCAGATCAGATTCATAGCCACAGTGTAACAGGATTATCAGCTTCGGATTCGGGAAAGACAGCACATCGAATTGCAAACACGCGCGAATAACACACCCAAACGCATCATTGGGATTGAGATTGCGATTGAACCGGGCCTGCGTTGCTGGTCTGCGTTTGCGTGTTGGGGCGCAGGGGTTGGTTGAGTGGTTCGACATCCACACTGACTTTGATGTTGTGAAACCCGCCGCCCAGGACCACGCCTTTGACCGGTGAAACGTCTTCAAAATCCCGGCCCCAGGCAAGAGTGATGTGCTGGTCATTGACGATCGCAGAGTTGGTCGGGTCAAAGTCGATCCATCCCTGATCCGGGCAGTACACCGCAACCCAGGCATGAGATGCATCAGCACCAACGAGTCTGGGTTGACCCGCTGGCGGGATGGTACGCAGGTAACCACTGACATACCGCGCGGGCAAGTCCAAGCTCCGCAGGCAGGCGATCATCAAATGCGCAAAGTCCTGACAGACACCGCTGCGCTGTTCAAAGACTTTATCCACCGTGGTGTAAATCGTCGTGCTGGTCGGATCGAACTTAAAGTCTTCATGAATGCGTTCGCAAAGTTCATGAGCTGCATCAAGAATCGGGCGATTGGGCGTAAAGGACTTGAGCGTGTAGTCACAGAGCAATTCCATTCCCGGTGCCAATGCTGAGTCGAACGTATATTGGTAGGCGTCCAAGCCATCATCCGTCAGATCGCTCATCAAACGGTCACAGACCTGCTCCCAGGGACGCGACATATTCTGGAGCATGGGTTGGCGGGGTTGGACCTGCACTGTGCCGACGGACTTGACGATCATTTGGGTATGTGGATGTTCCAGCGAGGCAAAGGCAATGCGATTGCCAAAGAAATCGTTACGCCGGTTAATCACGTCCGGCTGAGGCGTGATACTCAGATCATAACTCTGCCAATCCTGATTGCTGACCGGGCGCGGGAGCATATGCAAAGCACTGTGGCTGACTGTGGCAGGCAAGCCGTAGTGATACTCCGTGATGTGCGTAACGCGGTAAAGCATGGCAGTGAAGTTTGATTCAGTTCCAACACAAAAAACAATCGCAGGACATAACGCATCCAACGAAACAAGGTCAATGTATTTTACTGCTTCGCGGTGTTCCACGCTTAAAACGCAAGCAGCGATGTTCAGAACGGATGAATAACTTCGGGAAAACCCTTATCACAGTGACACGCCCAAACGGTGTTAAACCGCTTCCATCCCCAGCGTCGCCGGACTTTGCGATGTCAATGACAATGACTGAACCGGCTGAGCATGCACGAGATACCGCTGCGTTAATTGATCACTCAGAACAGGTAATTCGCTGATCAGTCGGTTAAGCAGTGTCGAAAGTTCACCGCGTCGTCCGAGGTTATCCCGCTTGGAAATTTGCTGCACATCAGCCAGACGTAACGCCGAAAGCAGCATGAGAATATGCCGCTGTTCACTGCTGCGTTGACCGTCGACCGGTTCGTGAGGCAGGGTGTCAATGTGCTGCGAAAGCTGTGTGAACTGGAAGCCGACACTCTGCGGGTTCGTCTCATCAAAGAGCAGCAAATCCAACACCGGCATGGCGGCAACGGTGGTCTGGTAACGACTGCGATAAGTCATATTACTGCTGGCAATCTCAAGCGCCGCATCAAGCAACGGCAGCTCATGCTCGGCTTGCGGGACCACCAATTCATCAAGCAACGTCGCGGTGAGCATCGCGCGCTCCAGACGACGACCCATCATCAAAAAACGCCAGCCTTGGCCCTGTGTCATGCTCTCATGACTAAACCCGGAAAAGGCGGTAAACGGGATGAGCAATTCATCCAGAAGCCCCAACAGCTCACTCATGTCCACCGACTTGGAAGCATCGGAAAGACGGTGATAAATCTGGCTGAGAATACGCCAAGTGTCCAGGCTGATACGGTCACGCACCACCGCACCGAGCCGACGAATGTGATGACAAATCGACAATAGGCCAAAGTCCATCTCTTCATCGAAAATCACCGACTGCAGATAAGCTATCGAGCGGTCAAAGTCCTGCAATGGTGCGTCGATCGGCCCACCTTCAGGGGTCACATACGTCTTGCGTCCCATGAGTAAAAACAGGTGTGGCAACTCAGGGCAGGAAACCTCCTCTGCCTGTTCGACCATGCGGTACATCATTGCTCGTGAGAGTCGCACCAGTGATTCCGCACGCTCGACATAACGTCCCAACCAGAACATGGTGTCGGCCACACGGGAAGGTAAATCCTGTGTCTGACGTGCGAGCTTGACGTTGTGCACATCACTGTTGAGCATGCTAAAGGGATTGACCGGCCCATCGGAAAGCACCCATGCGTCTTTGGAACCACCGCCCTGCTGCATGGAGACAATCTTGGAATCCTGCGCGGAGCTGATACGTGAGAGCCCGCCGGGCATGACGGTGTAACCCCCATCGCCGGTGGCAGCGACATACACACGCAGCATCAGATGGCGCGGGAGCAATTGCCCGTCCTGCCAAATCGGAGCGGTTGAGAGTGTCACACTTTCCTGGCCGATGTAGTGATGCGGTTTGGCAAGGATTTTCTCGCGCAGGTCATCGGTCTCTTCTTTGCTAAGTGTCTCGCCAAAAATCGGGCGGGCATGATGGCCCTGAAAAGCGGGCTTGATCACCAATTGGTTCAGATGCTTCAGGACATATTCGCGTTCTTTTTCGTGACCGCACCACCACGTTGCCAGGCTCGGGAGCATGGCTTCCTCGCCGGTAATCTTTCGACACAGCGGCCTGAAAAACGGCATGAACGACGGGGTCTCAATCACGCCACTCCCCAGCGCGTTGGCAATGGTCACCTCACCCGCTGCTGCTGCCTGCACCAAGCCCGAGACACCCAGCTGTGAATCAGCACGGAGTTCCAATGGGTCACAGTATTCATCATCAGTACGACGTAGAATCACATCAACACGCTGCAAACCGCTGAGCGTTTTGAGATACACCTTGTTATTCCGCACCGCCAGGTCACCGCCCTCGACAAGAGTCAAACCCAGATAACGGGCAAGGTAAGCATGTTCGAAATAGGTTTCGTTGTATGGACCGGGCGTCAGCAGCACGATGCGCGGGTTATCGCGACCGGGGGGTGCGAGCCTTGCCAAGGTCTCACGGAGTTTGGAAAAGAACATGGCTAACCGCTGCACACCACATTGGCGGAAGAGCCCGGGGAAGGTGCGCGACATGACCACACGATTTTCCAGCGCATAGCCTGCACCGGAAGGCGCCTGCGTTCGGTCATCGACGACCCACCATTGGCCTGCGGGATTCCGCGCCAGGTCAACGCCATACAGAACCAGATGCTGATTATTGCGTGGGCGGATGGCATTGCAGGGTCGCAGGTAATGCGGGTTGGCATAAATCAGATCCGCAGGCAGGACGTTCTCACGAATGAGTTTTCGTTGCCCATACAGATCCGTCAAAACATGGTTGAGCACCGTCGCCCGTTGGATTAAAGCTTTTTCCAGCTTCGCCCATTCTTCATGGCCGATCACCAAGGGGATGGGATCAAGCACCCAGGGACGCTCCATGCCCCGTGGGTCACCGTAGACGTTATACGTCACGCCGTTGTCCTGGATCAGACGCTGAGCATTCTGCCAACGGGTATTGATCGTAGGCACATCCAACTGCTGCAAGCCAGTGATGAAGCGCGTCCAGTGCGGGCGCATCTGACCACGCACGTCGAGCATTTCGTCGAACGTCCCATCTTCAAGTTTGTACGTCGTTACTGGTGTTGGCATGGTTATGGCTTCGCAGGGACTAGGGACTAGCCACTAGGGACTAGGGGAAAGGCATTTCAATTTTGTGATTTTGTTGCCTTTATTGTCTTGCCCTAATCACTACTCCCTATTCCCTACTCCCTCTCTCTCATTGTAGCGGCAAACGACGTAGGTCGAGTGTCACCGGCATCTCCGGGCTGCGTTCAAGTTGGCGAACCTGAATCGGGCCAGGCGTGTGACCGATGCTGTGGAAGCGCTCAACGCGACGGGTCTCGGCTTCTAAGGCATTGACGGGAAAGATTTCATGCGAACGGCCACCAGGATGTGAGACGTAATACGTACAGCCACCAATCGCGCGGGAATTGTATCGATCAAACAGGTCTACGACCAACGGCGCATGCACCGGGATGGTCGGGTGCAGACAGTTGGGCGGCTGCCAGGCTCTGAAGCGAAGCCCCGCAACATAGGTCCCAGGCTCACCAGTGGGCGTCAATGGCAATTCAACACCGTTGACCGACACCGCGTGGCGACCTTCGATCATCCCAGTGACTTTGACCTGCACACGCTCCAAAGATGAATCGACATAACGCGCCGTCCCGCCCTGCGTGGCTTCTTCGCCAAGCACCAGCCAGGGCTCGATGGCTTGACGCAACTCGATGGTCACCCCGTCATAGGTCACGCGGCCGACCACGGGATAACGGAACTCAAAATGCGTCGCAAACCAGTCCGGATGGAAAGACATGCCCGCATCATGCAGATCGCGAAGCACCTGGTTAAAGTCCTCATACACGTAATGCGGCAGCAGGTATCGGTCATGCAACGCAGTCCCCCATCGGGTCAACGGCGCGGTGTATGGCGTCTCCCAGAAATGAGCGATCAACGCACGGATGAGTAATTGCTGCGTCAGTGACATGCGCGCATGAGGCGGCATCTCAAAGCCACGAAGCTCAAGTAAACCCAATCGCCCAGTCACACTGTCAGGCGAATACAGCTTGTCGATGCAGAACTCTGCACGATGCGTATTGCCCGTCAGGTCGGTGAGCAGGTGACGATACAGACGATCGACAATCCACGGGGGCATGTACATCCCGCCGGGCTTGGGCGTCTGCGAAAAGGCGATCTCCAATTCATATGCAGCATCAGGACGACCTTCATCCACGCGCGGTGCCTGAGACGTCGGGCCGATGAACATGCTGGAAAACAGGTAACTCAGTGACGGGTGATTGACCCAGTATCCGATCATGGATTTAAGCAGGTCAGGTCTGCGCAGGAACGGTGAGTCAGCTGGTGTGCGCCCGCCGACGACGATGTGGTTCCCGCCACCGGTGCCGGTGTGTCGACCGTCGAGTTGGAATTTCTCAGTGCCCAAGTAGGTGTTGCGCGCTTCGTCATAGATGGTGGTGGTCACATCGACCATCTGCCGCCATGAATGCGTTGGCTGGATGTTCACTTCGATCACACCCGGGTCCGGCGTCACCTTGAGCATGTCCACGCGACTGTCGTAAGGCGGTGTGTAGCCTTCAATGAGCACCGGCATCTCAAGCACAGCAGCAGTGTGTTCCACCGCAGCGACCAGGTCCAGGTAATCCTCAATGGTCTTGGTCGGTGGCATGAAGACATACATCCGCCCCTCACGCGCCTCGGAACATATCGCGGTACGCATGACCCAGTGAGCTGATTCACCGGGCTTGGGCATGCGGTTCCACGGCGCGTTGTCGATCGACTCGGCATAGCCGTAAGGCACCGTCTCCGGCTCATCCCAGCCTTGGCCCACATGCGTGATGCGACGCCTGTTTTTACGGGCCTTTTTGCCTTTACCCGGTGTCGATGGATCGTCTTCTTCAATCTCCTCTTCCCAAACCGCACCGGGGTGATGCTTGGTCTGTGGCATGATCATCGCACGACGATTGGGTAACGATGGTCGCTGGACAATCGGGTCCGCCGGATGAATGAAGGGATAATCCTCCTCCTTGACCCAAGGCAATGACTCAAGCGGTAAACGCAACCCCACCGGCGAGTCACCAGGGATCAAATACAGCCGTTGCCCACGCAGCATCCACAAACCGCTATGCCATGCCGGGCCGTCATAGGTAAAGTTTCGCTCGATCGGCAGGACATAACCCACCGGTGTACTCAAGCCACGCTCAAACACGCGCAGCAATCGCGCACGCTCCTCGGCGTCTTCCAACTTGGAGTCCTTGGGATCGACATTGACCGGCAATTCACGTTCACGCAGGGCATACTTAACGGGGTCTTCATATGCCGGGATGATATAGTGATCCTTAACCTCCATCTGCCGTGCAAACTCAACCATGAACTTCAGCGCATCCTCATGCGTCAAGCCATAGTCCTTGGTTTCATCAGCAATGAGCGAATCATCTTCCCATATGGGTACGCCGTCACGACGCCAGTAAAGCCCCAACGCCCAGCGTGGGAGCTGTTCACCGGGATACCATTTGCCTTGACCAAAATGCAGTAAGCCACCGGGGCCGAACTTGGCACGCAGGCGTTTGATCAGCTCATCGGCCATGGGCTTTTTGGTGGGGCCGACCGCACCGGTGTTCCACTCTTCGCCTTCCTGATCGAGGATGGAAACGAACGTGGGTTCGCCGCCCATGGTCAATCGGACGTCGTTGTTAAACAGGCGTTGGTCGACGACATCGCCAAGCTCGTTGATCGATTGCCACTGGCCTTCGGTGTAAGGCTTGGTGACGCGCGGGTCTTCGTGAATACGGGTGACCGACATCTGGACATTGAAGTCGACCTTGGACTCGGTGACACCGCCTTCGATGGGTGCTGCGCCAATGGCATTGGCGCTGGTGGCCAGGGGGATGTGCCCCTCACCGCAGAGCAGGCCGCTTGTGCCATCAAGTCCCACCCAACCGGCCCCGGGCAGGTACACCTCACACCAGGCATGTAGATCACACACATCCTGCGCCACCCCTGCGGGCGCATTGGGGTCTACAGGTTTGAGATCGGGGGCAAGTTGAATGGAGTAGCCTGAGACAAAACGCGCTGCCACCCCGGCACGCCTGAACAGGTTCACCATCAGCCAGGCAAAGTCGCGACACGAGCCCTTGCCTTCCCTTAGCGTTCGTTCAGGTGTGTAGACACCAGGGTCCATGCGGATGGTGTAGCCCACAGATTTGTTGACCAGTTGGTTGACCTGAACGAGAAAGTCGATGGTCCGCTGTTCGGATAAGTCAATTTCTTCAAAGAGTTCCTGAAACCGTCCACGCAAAGGCATCTTGGCGAAGTACGGCCGAAGTTCACGTGTCACCTGTTTTGAGTAGGTAAAGGGATATTCCTCTGCGTTCTTTTCTAAAAAGAAGTCAAAGGGATTGATGACGGTCATGTCCGTGATCAGGTCGATTTCCAGCCCGAAGATGCGGGTCTTTTCAGGAAAGACCAGCCGGGCAAGGTAGTTGCTTTGCGGATCCTGCTGCCAGTTAATGAAGTGGCCATCGGGTTTGACCTTCATCGAGTAGCTGACAATCGGCGTGCGACAATGCGGCGCGGGCCGGAGTCGGACAACCTGAGGCCCCAGTTCCACGAGGCGGTCATAGTGATATTCAGTCTTATGGTTGAGCGCAACGCGGATGGTCATGGCAGAAAAAGTTCCTCACAGCCAATCAACAGGCGTTACACCCATGTCGGAGTGCCTAGTTCTTATGCACCTGTCGGTCTCGTGCCTGTTGATCGTACACAAACGCTTCGGTTATCAGGGCGACAGCTGCATTTATTTTATGCAAAAGACAGATATGCAAACAAGATGCCGAAAATGTAACAATTTGTTTACAAGTCGTTGAGACACCTCGCCCGACAGGCAGATGTAGCGGTTATGCAGTAATGGCAATGTGAAAATCCAAGAACCTGTGAAGCAAAGAATGACTTCGCCTAATCTCGCGGGGATTGGATTGCAGGCGGTGCCTCAGAAGCAGGGGATGCCTGACGATCCGCCAAACGCCACGCGAGAATGCCCAGCGTCATGGCTGTCACCAAGGCGAGAATCAGCCAAACTTTATTGATCGAGCCCCAGAGCAGGACGATTTTTGGAACGCCGGTGATCGTTGCTTGAGCATACCCGCTGGCTAACGCCATCTTGCCCAGCTTCATGGACAGTTCAGGTGGGACGACCATGTGCGAATAGCTGCCAAGGATGGCAGGCAGGGCAGCAACACTCAGGTGCTTCTCGCTGAGTTGTTCACGGAGTTTCTCAATGGCATGTTTGATATGGCGATGCGTCGTCGCGGTGGACCAACCATGCTTGGCAGCGATCTGACGTTGACTGATGCCCTGGAGAAAATGCTCGACCAACAGGTCACGCTGATCATCAGGCAGTAGGTCCAATGCTTCATCCAGATGCGACTCAAGCTGCTTCCAACTGGTCACCTGCTGCGAGGCTTTGAACTGATCATGAGCATAGTTCTGCTCGCGGTTACTGCGGGCGCGATCGCTACGGATCATGTCAATGGAAATGCGCACAGCAGTTTGATACAGCCAGCCTGAGAGTGACGTGGTGATCTGGCGGGAGTGATTGAGGAGTTTGAAAAACGTTTCCTGACAGACCTCCTCAGCCTGGGCATGATTGTTGAGCACGCGATAGCTTGCTGAATACACCAGCGCGGAGTATCGGTTGACCAACCGGGCAAAGGCAATCTCACTGCCACATCGGCTGAACTCATCGAGCAGTTGTCGATCCATTTCACCCATACCGCATCCCACCATCTGTCCAGTCACAGCGTCCAAGCCCACCGGAGGCTCGTCGGAAGCCCCAGAACCTACTCCCGAAAAGCCCCCTGATGGATCGCTTGGCCCCGGCAACCTGGCATGCCCTGCCGCGTTCATTTTATAGACGCAGTCAATTTGCAAGAGTTTCAGCTTAAGTGAGATTGTTTTGATTTTTCGTGAATCAGAGATTTCAATCGACCTGTCGCGCTAAAGAGCAAGGGGTTTGATACCATACGGGGCATGCTCAAGTATCGCCTGACATTTGGCCCGATCATGATCGGGATCATGCTGCTGATCTTCTATCTGGACAGCAAACTCGACCAGTTGGATATCACCGGGACCGTCTTACAGGATATGTTTGCAGGGCGGACGTATTTACCTGCGGGGCTGATCCTGCTTGTGGCGATATTCCTACTGATTCTGTTGGGCGCAGGTGAACTCTGCCGAATCTTCAACGCCAAAGGCATTGCCGCCAGCCGGTCGGTGGTGACGTTGGCTGGGATCAGTGGCTGCATGATGATGTATGCCATCCCGCACTCTGCCGATGCAAAAATGACCATGGCCGTCGCCGGGACGGTGATCTGTATTCTCTTCGTCTTGTCACTGATCAAACAATGCTGGATTCACAAGCGAACGGACGGCGCGGTGGCAGCGGCGGCAGTGACCATGTTCGCGTTGATTTACATGGGGCTGATGCCCGGCTTCCTGGTTGCCATTCGACGCTGGTATTCCCCGTGGGTCCTGCTGGCGGTCTTGCTGGTGGTCAAAAGCTGTGACATCGGAGCCTATTTCACCGGTCGGGCGATCGGCAAGCACAAGCTCATCCCATGGCTCTCACCGGGAAAGACCTGGGAAGGCCTCATCGGCGGCGTCCTGTTTTCAGGCTGTATCGCCCTGCTGCTGGCCTACCTGTCCAACCGGTTTGATGTCGCAGGCATTTATCACTCCGTCGACGGCGTGCGCACGTTTGTCTCCAATGACTTTCACCTGCCACGAACGTTTGCAGCGGGTTTGCTCATGGGCGCGGTCGGGCAGTTCGGTGACCTGACTGCCAGCCTGTTTAAGCGTGACGCAGGCATCAAGGACTCAGGCAACAGCATCCCCGGGTTCGGTGGTGTGCTGGATGTCGTGGACTCACCGGTGGTCGTTGCCCCGCTGGCGTACTGGCTGCTGTGGTACGGCACGGGACTTTGATTCCCATTGCAACCAACTCACAAATGCGATTGTCGAACACTTGTTCAATATGTGTTTTGACAGTGATTTTCCCCCTTTTGAGCCCCAGAATGCGGATTTTAGAGCCCCAAGAGCCATAAATTCTGCGATTTTGACCCAATCGACTCGCATTTAACTGGTCTACACCCCTATAATGTGTCGATATGAAGTCAACAACCGTCACCGTAGACGGCCACTTGTTTATTGGTTGAGCTTGGAGGAACAAGCCATCGCTAGCAGATCATTTCGTCCGCGAAATCAAGATTCGTCGAGCAAACGTCTCCGCGTCAACGATTACATTCGCACCCCCACTGTCTTTCTGGTCGACGAAAACAACGAGAAAATCGGCGTTGTGAATACTGACGTGGCCAAGAACCGTGCACGTGATGCCGGCCTGGATCTCGTCGAAGTCGCCCCTCAGGCTCAACCGCCCGTCTGCCGTATCATGGACTACGGCAAGTGGAAGTATCAGCAGAGTAAAAAAGAACAGAAGGCCAAAAGTCACTCCAAAGCCAGTGAACTCAAGGAAGTTCGTCTGCGCCCCAAGATCGACCCGCATGACCTTGAAATCAAAACCAACAAAGCCACGCAGTTCCTGCAGGCCGGTAACAAGGTTCAATTCACCATGCTCTTCCGTGGCCGCGAAATGGCGCACCAGGACCTGGGCATGAAAACCATGCAGGGCATCATTGAACTACTCTCGCCAATCAGCAAAGTTGAAACCCCCGCCCGTATGGCAGGCCGTCGTATGACGATGATCCTGGCGCCGGACAAGGTGGCGTCCAACGAAAAACGCAAGGGTGATAAACCCGCTGCTGCACCGGCTCCCGAAGCTCAAAAGCAACCCGAAGCCGAAACGGCCTAAGACAAAGCCAAACACCACAAATTTCAAACGTGCTGCATCCCAACATGCAGCACGTTTTTTTATGCATGAATGACTGTGTCTCACACAAGCCGCCAGATGAGATCAACGATCGAATCTGACGGGTATCGGACACCTTCCCACATTCGACCCGTCAGATTCGATCCCTTCGGTCACTCATCTGGCGGCTTGTCCCAAAAGTGATCACAGGTTGATTCGATCCGTCTGCCTCAAAAACATTCACATCTCATCCATCACCCGCGCATGAAAAAACACCCTCGACACATTGCTGCATCAAGGGTGTATTCCCAGTTTCCTGATAGTTGTTTTAGGCTGCCGGGTCGATCATGGGATCGTGGAACTCCGGCGGTTCGAGCTGTGGCGCTTCGATGCGTGCCTTGGGGCCGATGCGGAGTTCGCCTTCAAAGCTCGCACCGTCATCAATGGTCAATGACCGGGCATTGATCTCACCCGAGCAGTGACTGTGTGACTGCATGTGAACCTTGCCATGCACGTGAGCATTGCCATGGTAAGAACCGCTGACGGTCAGTTCGCCACATCGCAATTCGCCGTCCACCTTGCTGTGAGCGGTGAGATGGATGTGTCCCATGGTGTTAAGCGTCCGCGTATTGTTAAGCTGGTCCACCGTGACGTCTTCGAGCTTCATCGGCATCGAACACTTGCCACAGCGATAGCTCATCGCCCGACGGCTCACCTCAATGGGCGCACCGCAATTGGGGCAACTCAGCGACCGGACCTCGCGCGGCTGAGGCTTGCGCGGGTGGGTCGTCAACATGGATGGCTTTAACGGCATACGGCACCTTGCATCTGATCGAGACACCATGTTGCACATGGCGAATCACATCTACTCTGTCATTGCTGCCAAACCTGAAGATTGCTTGGTGCTCATGAGCGCTGGATGTCAATCCGGTACAAGCGTCTGAAACGACACGTGAACCTGCACCGCATTCACATGCGGTGCTCAACGCATCCATTTCATTGCGAGCAACAAACCACTGAGTAGATATTGTCAATCAAGCGGGATGCGTCTTACTCGTCTGTCTCTTCCGAAGCACCAGCACCGACATGTTGGGGGACAGCCTGGCCATTGGTCTTGCTGCGACGACGTGCCAGGATTTCGTCCAATGAACGGGGCACGGTGTTGATGTCGGGCTTGGAGCCGTTGGCCGGGGTGAATTGTTCGTGATGGGTGTCGACCTGAATGTCTTCGACGCCCTGCATCACATCGCTGGCAGCCTGCATGGCATTGGGCCCCACGACGACGTGACCTTCGAACATGGCACCATCGACGACGGAAAGACGCGAGGTGTAGAGTTGGCCGGTCAACTGAGCCGATGCCAGCAGTTCCATACCGTGTTCAGCCACGATGTCTGCCTTGGCCTGACCGCCCAGACGCAGACCACCTGCCACGACGAGACCTTCGACGCGGGAGGTTTCGGTCAATTCGAGCATGCCACCGACGCGGATCTGTCCGGACACTTCGCCCATGATCACTGCATCGTTGTCCAGGGAAATCTGACCCTTGATTTTGACATCCGGGCCCAAAACGGTCTTGGTGTTTTCTTTGTCGCTCACAGCTTCCACTCCGTCTAGTGTGAAAATTTCAATACATCGGGCACCACAAACATTGTCATGCCTCGATCCATTGAATCGACCCTTTGGCAACCAAATCTCCAACACCCCGAAAATGAACAGCTTTCGTGGAGTTCTCGGACGTAAAACCGCGACTGAACCGAGAGTTGTCCACCAGACGTCCACAAATCACGGGAATTGAAGCATCGACGCATACAACGTGTAACTGTGACGGACGTAAGGCAATCAAGGTATTTTTTACCGCAGATACACACAGATGAACACAGATAAAGACAAAACACATTGCCCCTGCCTTGGCATCTGTGTGTATCTGTGTTCATCTGTGGTTAATGATTGTCTTGAACACCATTGAGAGGGATAGACGATTCGCGATCAATCACAACGCAAAAGCCGTCCCTCTCCTGAGGGACGGGTTGGTTCAAATCTCAATTAGATGGATTCAGTTGAGTTCGGTGCAGTAGAAGGCTTTGTCATGGCCGACCTTCACTTCGCAAAGCAGGTGCAGCTTCACGAAACGGGCGCTGTTGGCAACCAGTTTCGCAGCGGCTTTGGCGTCATCGGTGAACAGGTGCACCACCGGGCGAATCTGCATGTCGAAGCGCAGCTGCTTCTGGGTCATGCTCAAAAGGGAAATATGCTGATCGACCCAGCCGCGGGCATCGAGCAGTTCGTAGACCGCGTCGTTGATCGACTTGCCAGCAGCTTGCTGATGACGAGCCAGTAAATGCAATCCACCGGACTCATCAAGGGTGAGTTCCACCTGAGGGTGATTCGGGCAACGGGCGGTGAGACT
>JBICHS010000231.1:0-3289 GCA_043101135.1 Phycisphaeraceae bacterium JB051 | reverse complement strand
GCAGCCTAAACCGGCGTACCACACGCTCAACAATCTGATCCACCATGAATGGAAAACCAACCTCACTGCCAAGGCTGATTCCGATGGTGCTCTTAGTTTCCGTGGCTTTAGAGGCAGTTACCGTCTAAGCTGGACCGACAGTGATGGCAATGCACAAACGCAGATTTGTGAAGTTAAATAAATCGTCACTTCACTTTCCATTCTCGATTCAAATCAAACATCAAACACTGCTGCGCCAGTTCGTCGGTGCAGCAGTGTTTTTTTCAACGTGATATCCCAATGAATTGATGTGCTCTAGCCATCTCATGACGCGATCTTCTATCACTGCACAAGGCATTGTGATTAACACGCTGCACGGTGATGCGGTAAACTGGTGCGATAAAGGATCAAGAACATGACTGAACTTCCCATTGCACGTTACCTGGATCACGCTGTTCTCAAGCCGGAGATGTCGCAGCAAGAAGCGATTGAACATATGCAGCTGGGCATTGACTACAAGGTCCGCACGATTTGTGTCCGCCCGGTGGATATCCCCAAAGCCGTGTCGATGTGCCAGGGAACCCAGACCGAAGTCTCCTGCGTGTTGGCCTTCCCGCATGGTGTGGCTTTGCCTGAGAGTAAAACTGATGAAGCCAAGCGTTACGTGGAACTGGGCGTTGCTGAGATCGACATGGTGGTGAATTACGGCCTGATCCGCAGCGGCCTTTGGGAGTTGGTTGAAGCAGACATTTTAGCGGTGACGAAAGTTGCCAAGCCTGCTGGGGTGAAAGTCAAAACGATTTTTGAGACCTGTAATCTGGATGCGGATCAGATCGCCAAAGCCACCGAAGCAGCGATCGCCGCCCAGGCCGACTTCGTAAAAACCTCCACCGGCTTTGCCTCTGGTGGGGCGACCAAAGAGGCCGTGCAGGTGATGGTGGACACCGCTGCGGGTCGCATTGAAGTCAAACCCTCCGGCGGGATTCGTGATCTGGAAACGGCGCAGATGTACATCCAGTTGGGTGCTACACGATTGGGGGTTGGCTCGACCACCACGCCTGTCTTATGCGATGGGCAGGCACCGTCTGCAGCACAAGGCACGTATTGATTCTCTGAATTTCAAACCATCGAAAAATCACATGACGAACGCCACATGAAGCTGGAGACAGTCATCTTGTGTGGCGTGTTTTTTATGACCAATTGGATTGCTCGGATATTTCATGCAGTAAGTTTTTACATGCCGACATCCCCGTGCAGGCGGGTGTCTGGTGGAGCCTGCAAGCGTCAACTGCATGCCGCAGGATTTTCGACTTTTGGGGCGCGGGAATGACGATATGAAGATGAAATGTGAAGTTCGATGTTACCGAGCCAAGATGGCTCGGCTATGTCATATAGCCCGGTCATCTTGGCCGGGTGGGAGTGTGGCCTATCAATGGCAGCTTGGTACTTCGCGATTGATGCGTTGTTTTAAAAACGCTTCACCGACGTGCAATTGTTCGATGAGATGATTGGGGCGATCACGCTCCCAGTCTGCATAAAACTTGCGTGAATCATCCGCATAACGCTCACGGTCCCACACGGCTTGGACCGAATCAATCAGCCGTTTCGTGGTTTGCATGGCCTGATCGAATTGACCTGATTGGCAATCGGTTGCGCGTTGATGAAGTGCTGCGACCATGTCCAATGTCAGGCAGAAGGTGTCGTATGACGTTTGATTTTGCTTCACCTGATCGCGCAGGTTGGCGACGGCTTCGTGAGCCTTTTGCCAATCTACAATCGCCTGGCCTGAAACTTGTAACAGCTTGCCATCCGCATCATGGCCACGCAGCAGGGCGATCCATTCATGATGCATGGGGGATAAGCGATAGAGCGTGTCGACAGCATCAAGCCAATCGTTGGTCGGTTCAATACCATAATAATCGCGTGCAAACGCTGCGGCCTGTTTTCTTGAATCGACATCGGGGCCATGCTTGAGAATCGCCAACGCCAGGTCCTTGGCAAGCCACAATGAATCGTGCATGTATCGCGTGGGTGTCCAGATGGTGGTCACCTGCCCGATGATCTTGCCCGGTCCGGGGCAGGGCATGCGTTCAATCTCGGCCATGGTGCGCAGATTGGCCAAGCCGTAATCTTTGCCGGGATAGAGCATTTGATCATAGCTGATCATCGCACCACAAAGCAGTACGTCAAAGCCACGTCGCAGGTGAGGCATGATCAACTCGGGATCAACTTTGGCGGTGTAATGCCATGCGGCAATCACGATATCGCGTGGCAGGTTATCTGCGATGGAGGCGTCTTTGACGATGTGATCACTCCACATCATCATCTTCTTGCCATGCGATTGCACTTGGTCATAGACAAATTTCGCATGCTCTGCATAGAGTTGAGCTGAGGTTTTTTGCTTCAGCGCCTTTGCGGTTTGAGGGTGATCACCGACAACCACTTCGTCCATGCCCACATGAATCCACGGGCTGTCAAACAGCTCTGCGACTTCTTTGATGAGCTTTGAAATGATTTGGCGAGTCTCAGGTAAAACTGGGCACATGCCACTGAACGTTTCATTGCCTTCACGCAGGTGTGCATACTCAGGCAGGTTGGTGATAAACCGCGTGTGCCCGTAGGTCTCAAGCTCGGGGATGACTTGCAGGCCCAGTGATTGGGCGACCTCCAGCAGCTCGCGCATTTGTGCTTTAGTTAAGGCGTTTGGGCTCGCTGACTGGGGCAGGGTGTCGAACACCAATGAGCAGCCTTGGTCGTCCGTGAAATGCCAGAGGACAGTATCGGCCCCGCGCTGAGCCATGAAGTGGAACAGGCGCTTGTAATATTCGGGGCGTTCCATCGCTCTGGCTGAGTCAATCATCAGGCCGTGCATGTTTGATATCTCCGATTCGTTTTGCTTGATCGCAATGTCTCAAAAGCGTCACTCGTTTTCAAGCAGTTCTTTCATGCCACGGTAGCTATGCGTGAGAACACCGCCGAAAGCAGGATCGTCTTTGAGTTCCTGTCGGATGAGGTTGTGTTCGGTCCAGAATTTTTCGGGCGTCTTGCCGAAGAAGGTGATGGTGGGTGAGGATTTGAGCTCGATGGTTTCCAGAGCAGGCGTGATTTTCTTGCCGACTTTGCGTGCGTAGTCCAATTCGCTTTGCACGTGTTTGAGGACACCGTTGCTGCCTTTGGCCATTTGTCGGTAGGACATGATGCCAATGTAGTCGCTGATATCGATGAGATGTTGGTAGAGATTTTTGGTTTGCCCGTTGTAGGTCAACATACAGTTGTCCTCTGGCTTGGTTTTGTTGTCGTACCAGAAGGG
>JBICHS010000230.1:0-4482 GCA_043101135.1 Phycisphaeraceae bacterium JB051 | reverse complement strand
GCGCTAAACCGCAAGCGGTTAGCGATCGAACTGGCCGTCGAAGGCGATGTCCGAAGGCTTGAAGTCCACGCTGCGGACGAAGTCGGCGGCTTCGGTTGCGCCGTGTTCGCGGTCCATGCGGCTGTCTTCCCATTCAACGCTCAGCGGGCCTTGATACCCCATGTCGTTGAGCGCAACGATGATCTCTTCAAAGTTCACATCGCCATGACCGAGGCTGCGGAAGTCCCAGAAACGACGGGCATCGGCAAAGTCGGTGTGACCGCCAAAGACACCCACGTCACCATTGCCGTGCCCCCACCCCACGTCCTTCATGTGGCAGTGATAAATGCGATCACCGAAGGTGCGGATGAACTTGACGTAGTCGACACCCTGATAAGCCAGATGTGACGGGTCATAGTTAAAACCAAAACGCTTGTGACCCTTGACAGCTTTGATCGCGCGATCTGCTGAAGCAATGTCAAAGGCGATTTCCGTGGGGTGGACTTCCAAAGCAAAGTTCACATTGAGCTTGTCGAATGCGTTGAGAATCGGGGTGAAACGCTTGGCAAAATCGACGAAGCCTTTTTCCCAGTATGCCTGGTCGGTTGGCGGGAAGGCGTAGATGCTATGCCAAATGCTCGAACCGGTGAAGCCGTTGACGACTGCAGGCTTGCGGCCCCAGGTCGTGCCATCCTTGGGCTTGGCGTCCATGAATTTACGGGCGGCCTTGGCGGTGGTGATCATTTCCTTGGCAGCACGCTTGCGCACGCCTTCGGGCTCACCGTCACCCCAGACATAATCCGGGAGGATGGATTTGTGACGTTCGTCAATGTTGTCGCAGATCGCCTGGCCGACAAGGTGGGCGCTGATGGCATAGCTTGTCAGGCCGTGGTCCATGAGGACTTCCCATTTCTGCTGACAATATTTTTTACTTTTGGCGGCTTGCTGGACATCGAAGTGATCGCCCCAGCAGGCCAATTCCAGGCCGTCGTAGCCGAATTCAGCTGCTTTGGCGCAGAGTGTTTCAAAGGGCAAATCCGCCCATTGACCGGTAAAAATCGTAACTGGTCGTGCCATTACTGATATCTCCTGAGATGCAATACAATCGTTTGTTTAAGGAACAAGACGATAGTTTGGTCTTTTAGCGTCCACTTTGCAAGGGCTTTGGCTTAGGATTTGGAAATGTTTGGGTGGTTGGGGATGCTCAGGGTGCATTCCAGGCCGCTTTCGCTGAACGAAAAATCGACTTTGCCGTTCATTTCATATTCGACCAGGCCTTTGATGAGTTTCATGCCGGTCCCGGGTTGGTGCGACCCATCGCAGCAACCGCAAGTCCGCGGGCAGTCCTCACGCCAGTAGAGTTCTACAACCTGCCCATCAGGTGTCGCCTGCACTTCCCATGTCACACGAATCGAACCCGCTGCATCTTTGAGCGCGCCATATTTCATGGCATTGGTCAGTAACTCATGCAACGTCATACTCAACGGCGATGAGAGGCGTGGCAAGAGCTTGACCGGGGGGCCGGCAACGAGCATGTGTTCGTGATCAACTTCACACCCCAGAATCAATTCCACCAATTGATGCAGACTCGTTCCTGACCATTTTTCTTTAGCCAATGCTTCATGCGCCCGCGCCAAAGCATGGAGTCGGCCGGTATAGACTTTCTGAAAAGCCTTGATGTCTTTGGTGGATCGAATGGTCTGAGAACACAAAGCCAGAACCGTTGCCAGAACATTCTTGACGCGGTGATCCAATTCGTTGACGAGTAGTTGCTGGCGTTCATTGGCATTGACGCGTTCGGTGACATCGGTCTGGATACTGATAAAGTTCGTAAGCGTGCCACTTTGATCATGCATGGGAGCAACGATCATTTCGACCCAGAACTGCGAGCCATCCTTACGATAGTTGCGCACAAGGACTTCAGATTGCTTTTGTTTTCGAATGGCCTCACGCAGCTTATTGACACCGGGTTGACTCTTATCATCTCGATGCATCAAGCGCATGTTCATGCCGATGAGTTCAGATGATTTGTAGCCACTGATTTTCTCAAACGCCGGGTTCACATAAACCGCAGGATTGTCCGGCACTTTGGGGTCCGTAATGATAATGCCGTACGGCGCTGACTCAATGGCTTTGTTCAGGAGTTTCAAATTCTGCAGCGTCTTGGCTAAATCGGTGATATCACGCCCCGTCGCCTGGACCAGTGTGAGTTCTCCCTGATCATTGTAAAAGGCACGTGACTTCCAGCTGATCAATCGAACCCCCAGCGTGGGGTGAATGAAAGCAAGATCATCCTGGGAAACATTATTCTCCGGCGTGAAACGGTCAACGATTTTTTTGAGATGATCCAATTCATGGAACATGAAAAATCGATGCAATCCCTCACCGATGAGTTGCTCACGCGAAACCCCCAGCAATTTGCAACAAGCCTGATTGACAAACGTGATCTCAATGCTGGAGGTAAAACGAATGATCAGTTCCGTCTGGTCTTCAACAATCTGCTGATAAAACGTCTTGCTGGCATGAACCTCTTCATACATGGATTCACGTTGATTGATTTCCTGATAAAGGTTGGCACATAACTCATCAATACGCTGGGCAATGATATCCAGTTCATCAGGCTGGTTGGGACGTCGCTCGTTTCGCAGCCACGACATCGGTTGACTCAAATTCTTGACATTGATCTTTTCCAGATGACTGGCAAGCAATGAAAGATGCCGCGTCACTGTCAAACGAATAATCGAGAAATAAAGCCCCGTGAGGATCAACACAAACAGCATTGAAAATGAGAGAAAATAGACTGATTCCTCACGCATCGACTGACGCATCGCATCATAAGTCACATAGATCGTCATCACACCTGCGGGTTTATCCGCCATGTACCCGCTGGGCCATGGCAGTTCATAGGTCCGTACCTCGTCATATTCAAGCAAGGCATTGCCCGCTTGGACCGTGCGTTTATTGCCCGGGATGTCCGTGATAACTTTCACATAACTGATACTCGAAAGCTCCGACACCGCACGCAGGAACATGTACAGTTCCAGATGATTATCATCTCTGGCTTCGGTGGCGATGGCTTGCAAAAACCCCTTCTCGACCACCTGAATTTGATCTTTTACAGATCTGAAAAACAGGTTGCGCACATGAAAGTAATGAACCACGAAACTCACACAGGCCAATGCAATGCTGCATAAAACAACATAGAACAGAACCCGTCGGGAGAGTCCGGAATATCTTGGCGATAATCTGTCAGGCGTTGCTTGATTCATGCGTCATCAGGGGCAGCCCATTTTCAGTGATGCTCACGCACGGCTACCCGCTGGACATACTTTAATCATGCAGCCTTCACCTGTCACCATCGACCTGAGCGTGTATGACCGATTGGAAACATCACGCCTATCGTGGCATCGCCTGGTCTGCAAAATGCGAGATGCGCAATTGCCGAAGCACCCCATGGTAGTACATCGCTGAATCAGGCCCCCAGCCCCCGAAGGTAAAGTCCGTCAACGGCCACCATCCCGTCCGATTTAGCGGCATGCTCACCGGCGCGGCATCGCCGACCTTCAAGGTCAACTTCTCAAAATCATAGCCAAGCGTGATCGTCGTCCATTGATCCAAAGGCACCGGGTTCTGGGCTGTCAACGACCTGGCGGTGAAATACGGTGCTTCGTCATAGGTCATCTGCGCGCGATACGTCGCGGTGACGCCCTGCTCGTCAAGCACCAGGTCCACCGTGCCCGGATATGTGTTACGACTATGAATCAGATACTGCTTTTTCTGCGTGGTCGGCTTGATCTGCAACTGGATCGTAAACGGGCCATGCGAGGGGATACTCTCAGTTGGGAAGTGACAGTATGTCGTCTTGCCATCAAATGACAGACAGTCTTTGCCATCGTCTTTAACCCACCGCGGCGAAGCGTTGACGCTCTGCTGTGGCAATCGTGTTCGCTGTAACGCACCACCATAAGACCAGCCGCCGGCCAAGGTCCCCTGCCAACGCTTACCTGCCGGTGTGTTGAGGACACCCGGATTCGCAGGGTCAAACGCATAGTCCAACACCGGGCAACGCGATGCGAGCACCTGCACGGGGATCATCTGCTGCTGCGTGTCGGAGTACACATGTAACGTCCGCTTTTCCGAGCCACCACTTAGCGGCATGACCACAGGATCACTGCTGGTGATATCGCCACTGCGTGTGATCATACGAACCTGAAAAACGGCCCCCGCATTGCGTGGTGTGAACGGCTTGGTAAAACCCAGCACCGGCTTGTCATTGGGCAATGGGATATCCAAAGCGCGATCCGCCAGCTCGACGACCATTTTCAAATTGCCATCATAGTTTTTCACGAACTGCTGCTGCTTGATCAAATCTGAAATGCGAATCGACTCATTGAACATGTTGGAGCGCACATGCAACACCGCGCGGTCCTTGTGATCAATCTTGATCACCGCACCCCGTCGGTTGAAGTTGCTCTTCCAGTTCATCTTGATCGGTGGCGTGGT
>JBICHS010000229.1:0-4109 GCA_043101135.1 Phycisphaeraceae bacterium JB051 | reverse complement strand
TTATGGTTCTTCATAGTATCATTTGCCAAGATCACGTCAAAGACTGATTGGTGTTTTAAGTGAGAAACGGTTGCATGCGCGCAATAAAAAACGGAAGGCCAATGGTTTGACCTTCCGTTTCAATTTCACAAGTTGAGTCGTATTACGACATCATTCAAGCAGTATGTCGCATCTTTCGTCACTCCCGCGAAGGCGGGAGTCATGTGGAACTTGCAGGTGTTCACAGAATGCCACTGGATTCCCGCCTTCGCGGGAATGACGAACTGTGTTTAGCTACGTGCAAGCGAATTATCTCAATTCACTTAGTGAGCCGGCGTCAATTCAGCGAAGAAGTCGTTGCCCTTGTCATCGACGATGATGAATGCCGGGAAGTCGACGACATCGATCTTGCGAACCGCTTCCATGCCCAGCTCTTCGAAGGCGACGACTTCGACCTTCTTGATGTTGTCCTGAGCAAGGATAGCTGCCGGGCCACCGATGGAACCGAGGTAGAAACCGCCGTACTTGTTGCACGCGTCGGTGACAGCCTTGGAGCGGTTGCCCTTGGCGATCATCACCAATGAGCCACCATGCGATTGGAACAGGTCGGTGAACGGGTCCATGCGACCAGCCGTGGTCGGGCCGAACGAGCCGGACGCCATGCCTTCGGGAGTCTTTGCCGGACCTGCGTAGTAGATCGGGTAGTCCTTGAAGTAGTCAGGCATCGGTTCACCAGCATCAAGCATTTCACGGATGCGAGCGTGGGCTGCATCACGGGCGACGATGAGCGTGCCGGTGATGGAGAGGCGAGTCTTGATCGGGAACTTGGTCAGCAGTTCACGAACCTTATCCATGCCGATGGACAGATCGACCTTCACAGGTGGTGCGTCTTCGCCAACTTCTGCGGGCAGATATTTCTGTGGCTCGGTTTCGAGCTTCTCGATGAAGATGCCGTCCTTGGTGATCTTGCCCTTGATGTTACGGTCAGCTGAGCAGGAGACTGCAAGACCGATCGGGCAAGACGCTGCGTGACGGGGCATGCGGATGACGCGGACGTCGTGAGCCATGTACTTACCGCCGAATTGGGCACCGATGCCGGATTTCTGGGCAAGTTCCAGGACTTTGGCTTCCATGTCCAGATCGCGGAAAGCGCGGCCGGCTTCGTTGCCGGTGGTGGGCATGTTGTCCAGGTACTTGGTCGAAGCATACTTGGCGACCTTGAGGTTTTCTTCAGCTGAGGTACCGCCGACGACGATGGCAATGTGATAAGGCGGGCAAGCGCTGGTGCCGAAGTCCTTGATGTGCGTTTCAAGGAAAGCAAGCATGTCCTTTTCATTGAGTACCGCAGGGGTCTGCTGATACAGGAAGGTCTTGTTGGCTGAGCCACCACCCTTGGCAACGAACAGGAATTTGTATTCATCACCCGTGGTCGCATACAGATCAACCTGGGCAGGCAGGTTACAAGCGGTGTTCTTTTCCTTGAACATCTCAAGCGGTGCGATCTGCGAGTAACGCAGGTTGCGCTCCTGGTAGGTGTCATACACACCCATGGAAAGCGCTTCAGCATCATCGGACTCGGTCAACACATACTGACCTTTCTTGCCCATGATGATGGCTGTGCCCGTGTCCTGACAGGAAGGCAGTTGGCCAGCAGCAGAGACCACCGCGTTTTGCAGGTGGGTCAGAATCACGAAGCGATCATTGTCGGAAGCTTCGGGATCCTTGAACTCTTCAGCGAGCTGCGCCAGGTGAGCAGGGCGGAAGTAGAAGGCAATGTCGGTGAAGGCTTGCTTGGCTAAAAGCTTGAGGCCTTCGGGATCGACTTGCAGGAATGACTTGTCACCAAGCTGGACGGTGGAGACATAGTCTTGGGTCAGGCAACGATACTCGGTGGTGTCTTTGCCGGGTTGAATGACGGGTTCATATTGATAGCCGGGCATGGGTCGGCTCCTTGGTAAAGGTAAAACAACGGACGAACGACAAGCTCTCCATAATAGCGGAAGTTGGTCTTTTGATCGAATGTTGATGTTGGGTAAAAACGTAACCATTATTGACAAAACAAGCACCCGTTTTGACGCAGGTGCTTGTTCAGGGCTGTTTTGATGGAAATTGGGACTTATTGGACGATCAATTCCGCCTCATGCCAACCCGAGTCGGGCAATTTGACGCTCATGTCAGCGTCGGCTTTGAGTTCGATGGTCTGACTTTTCGGGCGGGTGATCTTGAATTGGACATTGGAGCCCGACACCTGTTTGAGGGTGATCGGCAGGGCGTCGACCTCAGCCTGTTTATCATCCAGAATCGTTCGACTGATGATCAGGTGTTTGGATTGAGCGATCGGTTGGTTGTCCGCCGCGATCAGAATCACGGTCGCAAAACCAGTCTGCTGTCCCAACGTCAGGTGTTGGTATTGGGCACTGACATCACTGCCGGACATGTCACCGCTGAAAGCTTCAGCTTTGGGTGCGATGACCTTGAGCTGCTTGGCATCGAGGTCTTTGATGATTTGATTCGTATCACTGACGATGGGTGAGTCGGGTTCGGATCGCATCCATTTTTTTGTGATCATGGTTGGGGCCGGTTCGTCGAATGATTTGCCGAACGCATGGATGGATTGGTAGCCGGGCTTGAACTGGTTCTTGGGTTTCATCAGTGCGTTGTAGTCTGCACCGACATGGGGTTTGCCGACGGTAAAGCGGATTTGTTTTTTCGCAGGATCGACCAGACCGTTGCGATAGAGCATGCCCGCGGTTCGCATGTGATCACGCATCATGTCGTCAGCGACCATCGTGCCGATGTGCGGATCGCGTGACGGTTTCTTGGCGTTGCCGGTTTTGTCCAGGTCACGGTCACCATGTTGCCAGGCAAACCAGACAAACCCGTCAACGCCTTGATGCACACCATAGGCAGCAGCAGCAAGAGCCAACTGCGAACGATACGGACCTTCGGTTTTGGTCTTCCATTCTGACTCGTTGAACTCACCGAGAATGTAAGGCTTGTCTGCAAGGATGGTTTTAGACTTGCTGTACATGAAGTCTTCACGGCTGTCTGCAACGCGCGGGTTCACATACGCATGGTCTTCAATGTAGTCCGCATGTTCAGCATGCATTTGCAGAGCAGAGTCACCACGCCAAAGGTTGGAATAGGTGATCGCGCCTTGATAGCCAAGATCACGCATCATCTTTTTGACTTTGATGAAGTACTGCTCGTCCAGATCGCGGAAGAAATCCGCACGGACTTTTTTCTGCTCATCCGTCCTGGCTTTGTAAAGATCACCAGCCTCCGCAAGCCCGGCATCTTTGGCAAAGGCTTGCCACTTGGTGATGAGTTTATCCTGGAAATACTGAGGTAAATCGTTATGGCAGATCAGAACATACTCCGACGAATACTCGTTGGTGATCTCATAGGTGAGTACCTGTGGGTCATCGACATATGCGATCTTCGTGTACGGGTTGACGTGCGTTAAGGTCTGCTTGATGAACTCGCTGTCCAAGGCAGCACAACGCTCATCAACCAAAGGCAAGAGTTTGCGGGCATCAATGTTCTTCTTCCAGTGACGCTTGTTTAACGCGTCCATGGCCATGATCCACTTGGCTGCATCTTCATCCGTGGTGTCAAGCACATCCACATCGTAAGGCAGATAAGTCCGACTCCAACGGCCTGCAAACATCAGGTAAATACCTTTGGCTTTTAACTGGGCATTCAAGTAATCGAAGCGATCCCACGCTTCTTTGTTGGGCTTGCGGGTGTTGCCTTGCTTGTAATCATTTAGGGTGTAGATTTTCGAACCCCATACCCAATCGCGTGACGGGCGCATCATATGATGCGGGCGGGCGATGTTGAATTGGTGTTGCGCCAGTTCACTTGCGATATGTTCTGCCTGCTGCTTTGTCGGATAGAGTGCAACCAGATTCACGCCCCAGAGTCGAACGGGTTGGCCTTGAGCATTGACAAAAGCATTGCCTTTGACGGTGAGTCGTTCAATGGTTTGGGCATGGGTTGTTACTGTTGCAAGCAAGACGAGTGTGAGTGTGCAGACGAACAGGTGTTGGAGATTTTTAAAAATCACGAGAGTCTCCTTAAGGCCAATGGATGGTTAATGGGTTTGATGGTTATTCGCAGTAGTTTCT
>JBICHS010000228.1:0-4853 GCA_043101135.1 Phycisphaeraceae bacterium JB051 | reverse complement strand
TGGCCGGGGCAGTCGACGTGAGCATAGTGACGGTTTTCGGTTTCATATTCCACGTGGGAAGTGGCGATCGTGACGATCTTGGTTGAGTCACGACGACCTTCTGATTCCGAAGCCTTGGCCACGTCGTCATAGCTGGTGAATTTAGCCAGACCTTTAGCGCCCTGAACAGCGGTGATTGCAGCCGTGGTGGTGGTTTTGCCGTGGTCAATGTGACCAATGGTGCCCACGTTCACGTGCGGTTTTGTACGATTGAAGACATCTTTTGCCATCGCTAACCATTCCTCCGAACAAAGTTCTTGAATGCGGGTACCGGCACCTTTTTTTCAGCCTGAACCCAATGTTCTCTAGTAGTGGCTTGACTTTCATCAAAGCCGTTTGTTTTCCTGGCTCCGAGCACACGCCCAAGATGCCAATGTTCCTAATTAAAAAGAGCCTTGGGATTATCCCAAAGCTACCGCTAATGTCAAGTCGTCAAGTATAGCACAACCTGGCGGACTTGACCAGCCTGCCAGTATCAATAGGCTCCGACTGTAAGACGGGATCATACTTCAAACCCGTATCGCCTGTCAACGACGTCATTTTTTCAGCGGAAAATACAGGCTTTACCCCCAAATCAACATTGACCCACCCGCCAGTTAATGACAAAATGCATCTATCCGGGGAGTCACACGCGTTTCTCCCATAAAGCACATCTGTCAATGGAGAAACAGCAATGTACAACATCAGTAACATCGGCCAGACGACCGGCCTCAAAGCCGTTATCTGGGCGATCATCATCATGGCTGGCATCGGCTTCAAAGTCTGGAACGGCTACCCCCACTACCGCAATGCAAGCTCCGAGCAACTGGATGTTGCTGCAGGCCAAAGCGTTAACTATCACTTTACGATCGAAAAAGATAGTCAAATCAAATTCGACATTTCCAAGGTCGATGATGCCAACTATTACCTGGCATTACTCGAAGAACCTGACTTCAATAAGCTCAAAGCAATGGTCGATACCGGGCAAGGCAACGTCGACGAGATCAACTTTCTGCTCAAACAGGATTGCAAAGGCGATCAAACCTTTGCCGACCAACACCTTGCCGCAGGAACCTATTACCTTTGGCTCGAAGCCAAGGAAAACAAGCCTTTTCACTGTCAGTTAGACGTAGCCATCTACAAATAAAGTCATTTTGCTCACGAACAATCCCTCCCGCCGGAAGGAAGTGTAACCGATGCGATACCCAGCACTCACCCTCTTAACGTTGAGCCTGTTTGTGATTCTGTCATCTCCAAGCCTCAAGGCTGCAAATCCGTCTGATAGTGACGATCAAGCCCAAATGGTCCAACTTGATCACCTGTACTTCGAGGAGCATCCGTGCATTGAAATCAGCAAGGCGAACATGAACTCGCACTACTGGCAAACAATGCTCAACAAGCTCCAAGTGACTGCTCGGTCAGACCTGTTCAGCTTTACCGTCTTTCGTGTGCTACAGGAATATCCCACCAAACAGGCGCCGATTACCGCTTCCTCAAGCATGGTCAAAAACTTCACATCCAACGGCCATATCTCCGGGGGCGGCCTGTATTGCAAAGTCGACAGCGGTGATGCCATTCTCTGGCAACATGACACGAGAAGATACACCACCGAGAAACAACAGACCATCCGCATCGGTCACGCAGCCAGCGGCATCATGGAGTTTCACACGACGCAACCCCCCGCCAAAGGTAAACCCCAATGCTATGAGATTTACCTCAAAGTCTGTCCCAAATACATGCGTGGCAAGTTGATCATGACGCTCAACAAACCTCGACATGTCTCCTGTACCAGCTTCACACTCAACATGGTTGCCAATGGTGGCATCTATGGGATCGACTACCGTTGGCCGTACAACAACAACCGTGCTATCGAACTGGCGCCGGGCCCCTATAAATTCCTTTTCCGCCAGATCAATCAACGTGACGGGCGTTTTGATTTTGTCATCAAGCCCGGTGTCACGACCAAGCTGTCCTTCGAAGCTCAATCACAAAACTCGATCAAACTCGTCGGCCAATCCTTTTCCCCCAGACATGGTGCCCAAAGATTTCAGTCCAAACGCTTCCGTAAATACACGCCACATGTCACAAAACCCAGCGTTGCCACCCAACCCAAACCCGAGGAACAAACTCCGGGGTCATCGCAATCAACCGATTCAACAGCTCCAGCCCAACCAGACGCCAAGGGCGAATCATCGCCAGCAGACAAACCCGATCAAGTGACGAATCAGACACAACCCGATGGCAAAAAGCCTGTGTTTGTCCAACACCACGAACCCCCTGCCCCAACCGTCATCCCCGACTACGACGGCCCGTTGATCGAAGTCGCCAAAGCAGATATCGAAAGCGAAGATTGGCAAAAGGCGCTCTCCATGCTGGCTAACCAGAAGTATGCTCAGCGCACCCAGTACAGCATCGCACGTGTGACCAAGGCCCAGGGGCTCGATGATTTGCCCGTCCTGTTCTGTGCACACAAGCTCAAAAAACTATCCGCTGAGTATGACGGCGGGGGTGGCATGTACTTCAAAGGCCAGGACGGTGATTTCTTTATCTGGGAACACATGCGTGGTGCCAACAGTCAGCCGGGCAGTCCTGCGACGATCATCATCGGTCACCCGCAAGCCGGTGGCATGGAATTCCAAACAACCGTCCCCAAAGCAGGTGTGATCAATGTCATGGGAGATGTTGTCGTGCACCCCTGTCCTGAAAAACGCATGGGCAATGTGCATATCCAAATTGAGAAATCCGACGACATCAAAGCCACCGGCTTCTACATCGGCACCATTAACGCCGGCGGCAATCTCAGCACGCGCTATCCACTGAATGCAGACGGCCAATCCAAACTCATCGACCTGCCTCCCGGACAGTACAAAATTCTGTTTGGCAACTTCAACCGCAAAACCGGCCTCACAAAATTCACCGTCGAAGAAGGCAAAACCACCGAACTGAAATACAAAGCCATCTCACAAGATGAACTGCAGAAGATGTGATATGTGACAAGCAGGACAAACAGGCTTCAAAGAATTATCAGAATAGACATTCAATCCAATCACGCGGCCTTGTTCAACGGTAACTCGAACGCCAAACCCAATTGGTTAGCGATCATCTCGCGGAATGGTAAGACGCGGATGGGTTTGCTGATCAGGCAATTGGCGCCGGCATGGGTGACCAGTGACTTGTCCAGATCGTCGGAATAGCCGCTGATGATCCAGATGTCCATGTCGTGCTCGATCTCAAGGCGACGCATCTGCTCACAGGCTTTGAGGCCATCCATCGAAGGCATGGCATAGTCCATGAGGACAAGGTGTGGACGCCGGACTGCAGCCATCCGTACCGCATCAATGCCGTTGGTCGCGGTGTAGTAATCCACCTGCCCCAGAAACGGTTTGAGCACCAATTCATATTGTCGAAGTGAGACTGGATCGTCGTCAGCAACAAGAATTACGGGAGAACTTGCCATAGAAAATGACTCCTGACTCCCCCCTTTTCGGATAATGGTACGAAACACTTTGGCTGCGTCCATAAAATGGAAAAAGTTTTTCGACGATCCAGCACGGTTATCAGACACGATGGCGTTACAGACGGATATTTCGCTTTGATGTAGACTCATCAGGCCGTGCAATCCGTGAGATTCACCACTTCACTTTTGCACCAATTTCGTTGTGATCTAAACTATTCGCATGCAACCCAACCCTTTTGAACTGTTGAATGTCCCCATGAAGTTTGATGTTGATGCCAAGGCATTGCATCGGGCGTTTGTCGCGCAGTCGGCTGCCAATCATCCGGATCGTTTTGTGGACCCATTGGATCAGGCGGATGCGGCGGATCGGTCTGCTGCGATCAACAAGGCGTATCTGACATTGAAAAATCCGTTTGACCGGGCTTCGGCCATGATTGCCTTGCTGGCGGACACCCCGATTGCTGACAGCAAGCAACTGCCTCCGAATCTGCTGATGGAGATGATGGAAATCCGCGAGGAGCTTGAGGACGCTCAGGCAAGCAACAACCAGGCGGAGCTCGACCGACTCAAGCGATGGGCCAACGAGCAGGAGAAAGCGTACATGCAGGCGATTGCTGATGCGTTGAACACGGCGGTGGACCTGCCTTCTGCTGATCGTGGTGAATCGCTGACCAAAGCCACGGAGCAGCTTAATGCGCTACGGTATATCCAGCGGATGCTCGAAGCGTTTTCGGAATAAAAAGCGGGATTCAACGATCATGTATTGCGTCCCCGCAGGTGAACCGCAATGTGTCACAGCGGGGTAATGCAGCGAAAAACCTCATTGCGTTGCCTCACACCAAGCTTGTCTTTGAGCCTTGCTCAATCCCGCGTTGACACAACGCGGCTCGCCTGATTGGGGATGAGCGTATGCGTCTGGGGAAACGTGCCTTGGACATTTGACCTTTGTGTGGATATCTGGTTAAATGTGCTGCTGATGAAAAATACGGCCGTGTGCCAGAGTGGACTAATGGGGCTGATTGCAAATCAGCTAGCGTAAGCTATCGTGGGTTCGAATCCCACCGCGGCCTTTCCCCTCACCCCCGACCCCGGGATTTTGATTCATGGGTTCGGAAGTGGGCATGAACAAAAGAGCTTGTCTGATCAAAGATGGATTGGAATTGCTCGACATGCCCTGTACAATCAACGCACAAAATCGGGGCGTAGCTCAGCTTGGCTAGAGCGCCGTCTTTGGGTGGCGGAGGTCGCACGTTCAAATCGTGTCGCCCCGACTGAAATAAAGCGCACCGCTTTCCAAAGCGGTGCGCATTTTTTGTATGCCTCGATGCTGAACTGATTTCCGCAGAGTTTTGGAAGCCAGCACTCGGTCCGGCTCTCC
>JBICHS010000227.1:0-4464 GCA_043101135.1 Phycisphaeraceae bacterium JB051 | reverse complement strand
AGCCGTTGGTGCCAAGAAAACCGACATGCTCAAGCAGGTCTCCGCCGAGTTTGCCACCGGTCAACCCGATGTCCGCAAACTCCCCATCACCGGCATTAACCCCGAGATGTACAACGGCGAACTGCTCTGTTTCCTTGATGGCATTGCAGCGGGCACGCAGATTGAAATGTGATCGGTTAACCAATCTCGATACGCATTGTTTTAAGGCAATTAACCACAGATGAACACAGATAAACACAGATGTTTTGAAACAAGAACATCCAGCTTTCTCTACCTTTATCTGTGTGCATCTGTGTTTATCTGTGGTAAAAAATGTCTTGAAACGTTTGAGTTAAGTAGCAGAAAAGATGTCTCAACTCCCATTTGATGCCATGTTTCCCAATGACGACGATCCGTCAGATTTATTAGCCAGCAAACAGCGGGAAGCTGATCCACCGTTATCAGTCACACAAGCTGCAGGTTTGGTTAAGGAAGTCTTGACCATGGCGATCCCCGGCAAGATTCGCATCGTCGGGGAAATCAGCAATCTCTCCAATCGCACACACTGGTTTTTCAGCATCAAAGACCAAGGCGCAGCACTACGCTGTGTCTGTTTTGCGTCCAATGCACGTCGCGTGAATTTCCCCGTCCGCGATGGTATGCAAGTCGTCATCACCGGCAAGGTGGACTTCTTCGAAGGTCAAGGTTCGCTACAGGTCTACGTTGATAAAATCGAACAGGTCGGTCAGGGCACACTCGAACAACAACTCCAGGCCATGATCGCGGAGCTGCGCGAACTGGGGTACATGGATGAATACCGCAAAAAGCCTTTGCCAACGATGTGCCAGCGAATTGCCGTGGTGACCAGTCGATCCGCAGCAGCATTGCAGGATGTGATCAACACGGCTCATCGACGTTGGGCGGGCTGCGAGCTACTGCATTTTGATGTCCGCGTTCAGGGGGACGCAGCGGCGCCGGAGATCGCCCGGGCATTGCGCGTGCTCAGTAAACAGGGCGAAAAACTAGGCATTGATGCGATCATTCTCACGCGTGGCGGGGGCTCGATAGAAGATCTTTGGGCGTTTAATGAACGAATCGTGGCCGATGCGGTGTTTGATTGCCAGTTGCCGATCGTCGCAGCCATTGGCCATGAAACGGATACCACGGTCGCGGAGTTGGTGGCAGATCACCGTTGTGCAACGCCCACACAGGCGGCGATGACTTTGGTGCCTGACCACAAGGCATTGGAGCATCAGGTCGCGCAGATGGCAGGGCGGCTGCGCATGAGCCTGCAACGCCAAAGCCAGATGGCAGATCAGCGACTCAAAGCCGTCTCACGGCATCGTGTCTTCACACGCCCTGAAAGCCTACTGGAAATGCCTCAACAGCGATTGGCTCACGCCAGGCATCGGATCAACCAGGCGCTGCCCGGTCGGATCACGCCTGCTGCGACGCGGTTATCGCAGGCAGTGACGAGGTTGCCGCGTGTGTTACAACAGCGGTTAAATCAGGCTGATCAACAGCTCAAAGCGATGACTCGCACGCTCAATGCCGTGGGGCCGCAACGCGTGTTGGAGCGCGGTTACACCTACACCACCGACGCCGATGGCAAGCTCGTTCGATCCGCCAAGCAGGTTAAGGATGGTGATCAACTCACCACCGTCATGATCGATGGCAAGGTCCAGAGTGTGGTGGGGCAAGCCGGTTCGCAGACCGTCCCAATGCCTGAACCGACCAAGACGTCCGAGCCAAGGAAAAAGACCCCACGCAAACGCCGCAGTACCAAGCCGGAACAGAAGTCGGATCAACCCGGGTTGTTTGGTTGAATTGCATCGGTGAATGAACTGCTTGGCAGTTTCAGCAACACGCAGTGTTGCAGCTATTGTGGTTATTTTCAGTAGCTGACATTTTTTCTAACACAGCCTGTTCGACCTCTGCGTCCTCTGCGCCTCTGTGGTAAAAACAAAAAACCAGAATCTTTTCATTTCTGCTAAACTGTCACGGATATGAGCAAAGGTAAATTTGAAGAATCCATCGAACAGCTCGAAGAAATCATCGAGCAGATTGAGTCCGGCGAGATCGGCCTGGAAGACTCCATCACCCAATACGAGAAGGGCACCAAGCTCATCGAAAAGTGTCGGGCGATACTCGATCGTGCACAGGCACGCATCACGGAGTTGACCGTCGATGGCAATGGTGAATTAAAGGCATCCGGCGACGCTCAGAACGACTGAGCCTCACAAGAGAGAGAGTAGACCTTGAGCGATTGGCCGTGGTATGTCCTGATAGCTTGCTATGGTGCGTGTGTTGGCAGCTTCCTGAATGTCGTGATTTATCGACTGCCTGAAGGTAAGAGCATCGTCACACCACCCAGCGCCTGCCCGCATTGTGGGAAGGTTCTGCGGATGTGGGAGAATATCCCGGTATTCGCGTGGTTTTTTCTTGGCGGTAAATGTGCACGATGCAAGACGCCGATCAGCTTTCAATATCCGGCGATTGAGTTTCTCACCGGTGCACTGTTTCTGGCGGTGCCCATCATCTATTACCACACGGATTGGGTAAACGCCGCATGGGCTTATGCTGGTATTCAAAACAGTTGGCCGATTCTGGGTGTGCATGTGATGCTTGTTGCAGCGTTGATTGCTGCGACGATGATTGATATTCGTCATTACATCATCCCGCTTGGGATTCCCTATGTCATCGTGCTGCTTGCCTTGATCGTTTACCCGGTTGCAACCTACATCAAGCCTGACTTTGCTTCGGTGATCCCGTTGACACAATCGGGTGGCGTGACGATTGCCCTTGGGGGTTTGGTGGGTTTGATCCTGGCCAATGTTCTGCTTCGTCTTGGCGTTTTGCCTTACAGCTTTGCCGATGAACAGGAGTGGCTGGAGCAGGTCCAAAAGGAACACCCCGAATTATTCGAGCAGCAGAAAAAGTCCACGCAGGTGCTCGATGAGAATGCTTCGAAAGAAGCTGGCGAGGCTGGTGATAAAGCCATGCCTGCGGCGGTGGCATCGGATGATGGTCATCATCACACGCCGATCGACATGTACCTGCTGTACCCACACACGCGTCGTGAAATGGGTAAGGAAGCCTTGTTCCTGCTTTTGCCGTTGCTGGGCATGATTGGCGGCTTCTTTTTGAAAAGTCACTGGCCGGAGATTGCCGGGATGATCTGGCTGCGTGTGTTGGCAACGGTGATTCTGGGTTACATCAGCGGTGGTGCGGTGATCTGGCTGACGCGCATTCTCGGCTCAATCGCATTTGGCAAAGAGGCCATGGGGCTTGGCGATGTTCACCTGCTTGCTGCTGTCGGGGCGGTGCTTGGCCCGATGGAGCCGATTTACGTCTTTTTCCTGGCGCCCTTTTTCGGGTTACTCGCTGCCTTGATCAGTTTCGGCGTTGCCCGGATTTACAAGGGGCAGGCTCGGGTGATCCCTTATGGCCCCTATCTGGCGGGGGCGACTTTGGTGGTCATGTTTGCCCGGCAGTATTTCAATGTGCTCGGCTAAGGCGGTATAAGCTGGAAAAACCACCAAGTTGCTAGCAAATTCTAAGCATTCGGTCTGTCTTACGTTAAAAATTCTGGTATTCTGATGTCTACAGCAATTGTTGCAGACAGGAGGTCTGCATGCTGGGAATTTGAGATTGTTTAAGAGGAGCGAAACATGCAGGGAATCCGAGGAATGTTGGCGGTGTTGGCTTTGGCGGGTGCATTGTTGCCTTTGACCGGCTGTAACAAACGTCTGATCGATGAGCGTAACGCACTTTACGCCCAGAACACCGAACTGCAGGATGAGCTTAATCGCTGCCGTGCTGCGATGGACTCTGCTGAGGGTGATCGCGGTAATCTGATGAACCAGATCAGCAGCTTGCAGAACCAGCTTGCCGCTGAACGTTCCAAGCCGCCAGTTGTGCAGCGTGTCGAGGTGCCGACCCCGGTTCCTACGCCGGTTGCTGCCAATGGCTTTGCCTCCATCGCCGGTGTTGAAACCGAGCAAGGTAACGGCACGATTACCGTTCGTGTCCCCGGCGACGTGCTCTTTTCCTCCGGTAAGGTCACGTTGCGTTCATCCGCCCAATCCACTTTGGACAAGATTGCCAGCGTGATTCGTCGTGACTACGGTTCCAAGACCATTCGTGTTGAAGGCTATACCGACACCGACCCGATCCGCAAGAGTAAGTGGCAGGACAACCTTGACCTCTCACTGGCTCGTGCCGCGTCGGTTCATCGCTATCTCCAGAAGAAGGGCATCACCGGTCGTCAGCTTGAAGCCGTCGGCCTGGGTGAATGGCATCCCCGTTCTTCCAAAGCCAAAAGTCGCCGCGTGGAAATCGTGGTTGTGTTGAATGACTAAATGAAGAAAGGGACTGGGGACTAGGGACTAGGGACTAGGGAAAAGACAGTGTTAAGCCGCCATGGTTTTTATTGCCTTTCCCCTAGTCCCTAGTCGCTAGTTCCTAGTCGCTAACCCAATGATC
>JBICHS010000226.1:0-14629 GCA_043101135.1 Phycisphaeraceae bacterium JB051 | reverse complement strand
ACTGTGTTACCTTCGCTGAGCTTGCAATAGATTTCATGCGCGGTCAGTTCCAATTCACGAAGTTGTTTCCAGAAGTTGATGTCATAGCTCATCTGATATTCCTTGGAATTGAGGTTGATCGGATTGGCGTGCGAATGTTCTTGCTGATGCGTTGAATGTGTAGGCCGCATCACAATTGCAACAGATGGCATACACATCACGCTCTAATCGAAAGACTTTGCCCGGGTGCTCAGCACGTGCCTGATTGACATTCTTTTGCCAATGTTCGTTGGCCTTATCGATTGCAGCATGCCCCAGTGTTTGTTGACATTGTGTGCAGAGCGTTCTTGAAGCAATGCGGATCAATCGTCGGTGAGACAAAGCTCGCATGATGCAGGCTACAGGTACGAGAACCGGTAATGCGATAGCCGTGGCGACCATGCATAGCGAAATGGCTAGTTTGTTTGGCAAGTGAAAATTCCCCGGCGGATATTACTGAGATATTCTATTCCCAGTCGTTTGATCGTGCCATGACAATTTTATCCTGACCACTGGCGATGCAACGTGACAAACACGCTCAAACCGAAGATCATGTTACTCCCGCGTTTAACAGTGAAGGTTTAGCCAAGTGAAACGAATCGCAATCATCGGGGCAGGGGGGCATAGCTGTGCGCATCATGGCCCAGCTGCCAAAGCACTCAAAGAGCGTCTGGCTGCGTCGGCTATTGTGGACCTGGATTTGAAAAAAGCCGAGCAATATGCTGCCGACTATCAGTTGGACGATGCCTTTAATGACATTGATGACATGGTCCAATATTTCAAGCCTGATGCGCTGATCGCCATCACGCCCACGACGGTGACCGCCAAGGTGATTCGTCAGCTGTTGCCTTATGGCTTGCCGATCCTTGCAGAGAAGCCTTTTGGGGACACCATTGAACTTTCGCGTGCGTTGTGTGACGATGTCAAAGCAGCTGATGCGAAAATCATGCTCTCGTTTAACCGACGTTTTTCCCCTGCCTGTTCACGAGCCATGCAGCTTTTGGCGGAGCGTTTTGCGGATCGCCCCCTGCAGCACATCCGTGGCACGATGCTTCGAAAGTCACGTCACGAACCCGTCTTCCTCACCGGGACCGGCGTGCATCTGATTGACTGCGTGAACATGTTTGCAGGCTCGGTGTTCAAGCAGGTGCGCACCTTGCCGATGTGCAAGACCGTCAAGGATCATGCAGCCAGTCAAGCGCAAATTGTCTATCAGGACGATGTCACCGCAGACCTGCTGATCCATTCGCACTGCGGCCGGGTGACGGAAACCTACGAACTGTTTGGCAAGGATTATCAAATCATCGTCGATGTGTTCAATGGACTGCAGGTGTACGATGCAGGTGAATTGGTGATCAATGAGCCGTATGCCAAGGACATGTCACAGGCAGAAAAGGACGGCGCGATTGCCGAGTTCGCGTACTTTCTGGATTGTCTGGAATCAGAGCAATACAACTTCTCCCCCGGCCCGTTGGACGCCTTATATGCAGCACAAATCGGCGACCAACTCGAACGCGAAAATCTCAATCGATAACAATGATGTGTGATCGCACCGCGCACATGCGAATTGATCATTGTCATGATTCATCACATCACAAAACACGCGCAATACGCCAACCCAGCTTGAAGCGACATTAAAGCCCGCGGGACTTTAGTCCCCGGGACGTTGTGCTACCGTATGCCGCGTTGCTGTCGATCATGCATTGACGCTGACGTTCTGCCCCATCGCCACGTTGCGGACGACCTTCATGGCGTCTGCCTGCAGTTGGTTGACCTTGGTCATGGCTTTACTCACGCGGCTGCGTGCGTGGTCGGGCTGATCAATCAGATCATCCAATGCCGGTTGAATGTCGGACGTGACGGTGTGGTTGATATCAAAGAGCCAGTCGCCCAAGTCAAGGTCGTTATAGATTTGACCCTTGCGGCCTGCCATCGGATCGCGGGGGTGAAGCGTGGGCGTTCCGACACTTAAGGACATGATGGCTGAGTGATGATCCATGGTGAGCATGCTATGGGCACGCTGGTAGATACTCGTTGCAAGACACGGCATCCAGAACTTGTCGTAGTAACGCGTGAGTTGCTTGTACTTGGCGGGCAATGGTTCATGCAGCAGGCGGCCGGTCGGCTCGACATCCTTACGCGTTTCAGGACACAAAAACACCGGCAGGCCCGTGCGGTCAATCCAATGCTTGATCAAGGCGCGGAGTTGATAGCAGTGCTTGGCTTCACGCTCTTCGGTGGTGAATCGCAACGCGCTGGAACGCAGGATCACAACCAGGAACTTGCCTTCCTCAAGCTTGTATTCATCCATGAGTTGATCGGCACCGGCTTCATCACGCATGTCAAAAGCAAACGTGCAGTCGGGGACGAAATCCATGATGGCAGGGTTAATGCCACAGGACTTGGCGTATTGAAGACTGTCGGTTTCACGGGTGTAGAAAAAGGCAGCATCATTGAGGATGGACTTGAAGATCAGCTCCGAAGGCGGTGCCATGAAGTTGATGCCAAGACCGTACCCGCCGAAGGGCACACCCATCTCGCGAGCCATGTAGTAATGCAGGATCGGTCGCATGGCTGAAGCCCAGTCATACCCGCGCCAGCCGTCGTGGATCACCGGCCCGTCATACATGCGATGACCATAAGCAATGTTGGGGCCCGAGGCATGCAGGTACAGGTCGGATTCTTCAAACGCCTGCTTGAGGTCTGGCGTGATGGGTTGGTCGAGGTGACCGACATTGCCACCGACGAGTTCGACGTCGGGGAAGCGGTCAGCGATGTAGGTTTGAATCTGCTCATGCGAGTTGGCCGGGTGCAGGATGATGCGCGCGCCGGGAATGTGCTGCTCAATGAGTCGAAGCATGCCGGGGGTGATGGCGATATCGCCGATGTTGCCAAACGCCCAGGAGGCACGCAGAAGAATGGTTGGAGATTGTGACATGCTTTGTACCTACACATGTAAAAGAAACAGGAGCCAAATGGGAATAAAACGCCGCACTATCGCGCGATGATCAGGTAAGCATAGTCAGGTGGGCGGGGCGAGTCAATGCAAATTTGCATTATTTTTGCATTGCAAAAAGTTGCCGCGTTAGTCGCTGGGGGGCGGGGCCGTGGTGTCGCCTTCGATGAAATCCATCTCCATGAGAACCGTCTGGGGCGGTGCCTGGGGGTGGCGGATGTGACGGATGAGGTGTTCGACCGCGGTTTGCGACATCTGCTGTGCAGGCATCTGCAGGCGGGTGTAATGCTCCCGCAGTGAGTCGTGACGCGAAGCACCGGTGACGGCATCGAGGAGGCTGATGTCCTCCGGGATGCGCAAGCCACGTTTTTTCAATAGTTTGTCGAACTCAAAGCAGAACCCCTCGCTGGAGATGATCGCGGTGGGGGCTTTGTCCATATTCAGCCACTTCTCAAGGGCCCATTGGCAACCTGACTCGGCGTCGGGATGTTCCTTGAGCTCGGGCATGGCAATGTACTTGTCGTCCTCAAGTCCCAGTGACATCAGGGTTTGCTGATAGGACGAGATCTTGTCCAGGTTGTCAAAACGCTGATTGGCGAAGCAGAAAAAAGCGATCCGCTGGTGGCCTAGTTTGTGTAAGTATTGGACACAGCGTGAGATACCGGTGTGATAATTGCAGTTTACCGACGTGTAGGGACAGGGCATCCCCATCGGCAGCCGCAGGACCACCGTTGGCAGGTTTGCAGGCAACAGATTCAGAGCTTTTTGCGTGACCGCCCCCTTGAGGATCAAGCCATCAATCCCGGCCTGCGGGCTCAGTAGCGGCGATTGGTCAGGGTGCTCCAAGTCAAGGTAGTCGATGACCAGCTGATGCCCCAGTTGGTGGGCGGATCGCCATGTTTCGATCATAAGCTTTTGGTGTAGATAGACTTGTATGGAGTGTTCGGGGACATATTCACCGGTGAACGTGTGCAGTAAACCAAGTTTGAGCATCTTTTGCCGGGCCTTGGATTGGGGCCTGCCGACATTCGATGATTTGGGGCGGTAGCCCAGCTGTTGAGCGGTTTTACGGACTTTATCAATGGTTTTACTGCTGATCCCCTGGCCACCTGCCAACACGCGTGAGACCGTTGAAATCGACACATCCGCTGCATCTGCAATGGCGGACATCGTGGCCTGCGAATTGGACTGGTCTTGGCTCATGATTGAATGATATTATGTCAGAAGGTGGGCAAAGTCACAATTCTGAGTGAAAAATTAAAAATATTTGCATCGAAAATTGCAATGCAAATTTTGCGTGACTAAGATCAGGTGTTCTGATCGATCGAAATCGACCCTTGCGTCCCGTTGCCAGGAGTCTGAAATGTCTCAACCGACACTTTTCACTGCGTTCGTTTTTGGCCATCCCAATTCCAATTCGGGGGGTGATTGGCACCGTCAATCGCGGTTGGGTTTTACACTCATTGAGCTGTTGGTGGTTATCTCCATCATCTCGCTGCTTATCTCGATTCTGCTGCCTGCTCTCTCAGCTGCTCGTAAGAGTGCGCAGACGTTGCAGTGTGGCACCAATCAACGTCAGGTGTTCGTGGCCATGGTCACCTATGCTCAGAATCACAATGATTGGATCGTCCCGACATACATGCAGAACGGCGCTTCGAATCGCCTCTGGTCCGTTGGGCTTGCGATTGAAACGTTGGGCATGAGTTCCGGTGACTTCTGGCCAACCGGTCAGCGCCCGCCGGGAATCTTTGCCTGCCCGTCTTCGGATTACCTGATGACGACCAGTCACTACTCGGACTGGGGGCGGAGCACATGGATCAGTCGCATCTATCACCAGGATTACCAGTGGCATCAAGAACTGCGTCATGCCGACATCAATGAGCCGAGCAAAATTCTGGCAACGACCGATTCGCGGATGGTGACACTTACTTCCAATTCGTCAGGTGCCGATGCCATCAATTCGACGTTTAATATCTGGGGCCGTCATCGCGGTTCACTGGCACCGGATGATCCGAGTAATGTTGTGAACATCTCTTACTTTGATGGTCACGTTCGTGCGCAACAAATTAAAGAATTGCAATACGTCGATAAAAACGCTGCGCCCTGGCAGCCATGATCTTCGAGTCCCGGTCACCTTGCTGTTATTTCAACCTTGAAAGTCCAACCGTTGATGAATCGAATTGCTGCTGTCTTTGTTCTGATACTTCTGCCTGTAATCAGCGCATGCGCGTCGGATATGCAGGTGCCCGTTCAGGCGAAACCCAAAGCCATTGAACTTGGCCAACTGGTTGATCAACTCAAGCCCAGCTATGCCAACGACACGCAGGTTCAGGCGATGGTCAAGACCGCTCGCCAGATACTTGATCAGCCGATCATCAAACGCATTGGTTCCTATGACGAATTGGTGAAGATCGACGCGACGGTTCAACGTAAGCTTGATCACAAACGTCCTGATGCGATCAAGCATCCGGTGGTGCGTGAGCACTTTGCGTTAGCCACATCCGATCAGGAATCGTCGAACATTATTGCTCATGAATTGCCTTACCTTGCAGCGTGCTATCGACTCACCGGTGAGAAGGCTTTTCTGGATTACCTGGTCAAGCAACTCACTGAAGTGGCAACATGGATTCCGCTGCAGCGTCCGGGTTGGTCCATGCCCCACAGTGGTCGGACCACCATGAAAGAAGGTGGCGATGGTGTCTGGCTGGCAACGGGCATCGGCATCCGCGCGGTCGTGCATACCCGACAGCTCCTTGGCAAAGGCGTTCTTTCTGCTGAACTCGAAAAAGCACTGGATACACTGCTTCAAACCGAGATGATGCGCACCTATGACGACTGGATGATGGCCAAGCCCTGGTATGTCAAAGACCAGAAAGTGCAGTCCAATCAATGGGTCATTCCCAATGAAGGTTTGATGCTTGCAGCCTGTGCGTTGGGCAAAGACAAGTATCCCAAGCAGTATGCTCTGGCACGTGAGAATCTCTTTAAAACCATGCAGACCTTTGGCAACGAGGGCGCCATCTCCGAAGGCTTTACTTATGCATTAGGACTTACGTTACTGGGTGTCCAATCCTCAGCGATGGCCATGGCGCAGACGGGGGACTTTGAAGCACTCGACGATCCATTTCTGACCCGCTATGGCAAGTGGCTTATCTCGCATTACCAACCGGGTACGTATCTCGTGAACGACTTTGATGGCTACGGTGCCTGTCGGGGGATGTATGACCGCGGGATCAATGCCAAGATCGCCCAGCTTGCTGTGCAGTCAGGTGACCGCACGTTACTTTGGGCATTGGCTAATGAACATAAGCAGTTACCTCATGATCTTTTTGGCATGCTCGTCACTGCAATGCTCAAAGATGCTGGCAAGCTCAACGCTCCGCCGACGCATTATCAGTGGGACATTGCCCGCGTGATGATCTGGCGAAGTAGTTGGGCCGATGTTGCCAGCGGCTTGTGGGTGCGGGGCAGTCATCCCAATGACTTTCACGCCCACCATGATGCAGGTCATGTCAACTTCATCGTCAACGGTCAAGCTGCTTTGATCGAGTCCAGTACGTCAGGCTATCGCAACCCACGATTGAAACCTGATTTTCAATCCGTCCGTGGCCACAACGTTTTACAAGTTGATGAGCAATTGGAAATCACCAAAAACACCGACATTCCCATCGCTGTTTCACGCTTGGATGATCATGGCGGTGAGGTGTCGATCAATCCTGCATCCGCGTACCCCGACATCCAAAGTTGGCAGCGTGATGTGAAGTGGTCGCTAGATACCTTGACGGTGCATGACAGCATTCAAACACAGGACAGTAAGCAGCATCAATTGACGTTGCGATACCTGCTTGGTTCGCAGCAGGATGTCACGATCACCAAAACCGTTTCGGATCAAGGTCACGATGTTTACCGTGTGACCGTTCCCAAAGGTCGTCGTGAATTCACCGGTTGGCCCGGTAAAGGCAAGGCTTATTGGGATATTCCTGAGAAGGATATTCTGCTGACACCTGCGATGGTTTTTGAAATTGCTTCAGCCAATCCCATTACGGTCAAAGCCATTGATCATGTGAATCACACCATGCGTTTTCGTTTTCAGGAAATGCCCTGCAAGGCGTTGTTGATCCAAAGCAATGAGCCTGTGAGTCAGATGGATGTCCGGATGCATCTGGTGGTCACGCCCAATACGGATCAGAAATAACAGGAGAACCTTGGATGGATCATTCAACCAGACGCCTGTGTATGCCGCGTGCCTTTACGCTTATTGAGCTATTGGTGGTGATCTCAATCATCAGCTTGCTCATCGGGATTTTGCTTCCTGCATTGGCCGCTGCCCGCAAGAGTGCGCAGTCGATTCAATGTGCTGCCAATCAGCGTCAGGTGTTCGTTGCCATGACAGCTTATTCGCAGAATCACAATGACTGGATCGCACCGATCGTCATGAAAGTCGATGGCAATAACCGCTTCTGGCCTGTCGGGCTTGGCATTGAAGTGCTCAATATGCAGGCTACTGATTTTTCAACCAATGATGTTCGACCTCCGGGAATCTTTTCCTGTCCGAGCACTTCCCATCTCATGGATGGTGGCGATAAATCCGACTGGGGACGCAGTAACTGGATATGCCGTATTTATGGTGACGGTGGGACCGACGTGGAAATCCGTAACGGTGACATGATCAGCCCCGGCAGCTTACTTGCCATCGCCGACTCAGACAATCGTGAACTGTCCTACACCACCTCGACTGCCAACGGTGGGCTGCCCAGCACGTTTAATCTCTGGGGTCGACACAAAGGCAATCTCGCGCCGGACAATCCCAATAACCTGGTCAACATTGCTTACTTTGATGGCCATGTCACTTCCACAGCGATCAAGGAAATCCCGCTGGAAATCGGTGACCGTCTCAGTCCACCGTGGCAACCATGATCAAGCTCACTCACCGATTTATATCTTGCCGGTTCTTGTTGACTGCCCTGAGTCTGACGGGATGGTTGCTGATGTCTGCATGTGCACAAAAACCCCTTGAAAACAAGGCTCAACAGCCGATGTCAGTTTCGTCATCAATCAACGCGCACCGGTTGGGTGATGCGCGATTCAATGTGCAGGTGGTCACTGAAATTGATCCGGCTGATGCGCGTTTTGAAAAATGGGGGCAACGTTTTGACCGCAGTGCTGCCGTGACTGCGATCACTTTTAACGGGCATCAAATGGTCAACCAACTGGGTTTGCCTGACGAGTTTGGGCAACTGGGTGTTGGCGTTATTGGCTTTGAAGATGCAGCTGCTGGTGAGATGTTTATCAAGCCCGGTGTCGGTGTGATGGTTAGGCTGGATGCCGCTGCGTATCGTTCGTCCAACCGCTATGACTTTGCCTTGCCGCTTGATGTGATGGTTGAAAAGTCGGCAGGTCAATTGATGGTCAAGCAGGTGTCGCCTGACGTTCGTGGCTATGCGTATGTATTAACCAAGACGTACGAAGTGGACACGCAGTCGAACACATTCGTGATCACTTACCAGTTAAGCAATGTTGGCAAGCGTGCATTTGAGCTTGAACACTACAACCACAACTTTTTGACTTTGGACAACAAGCCGTTTGGCCAGCAGTATCACATCACGCTTGGTAAACCGGTTGCGAGCCTGCCACACAGTTGGATGCATATGGCGGGCAATCGGTTGGTGATTGAAGGTGAGCCGGGTGCGGTGGGGTTTGTGCAGCTCAATGAACCTTTCACTGCAAAACAGGCTGATCTGACGATCCAGACCAGTGATGGCAAGCTTGGCATTGAACTCACCGGTGATTTGCCAGCGTATCGCTTTGCGCATTTTTTCACCGCTAACAGTTATTCTCCCGAACGTTTCACGCGCGTCTCACTGGAGCCTGATAAACAGGTCAGTTGGCAGGCGCGGTATCATTTTTTACACAACGATTGATTGGCAAGACAGGATTGAAGATGTTGACTTTCCTCGCAAAAACCGTTTCAAAATCGCCATGTTCCATGATGTTTATGGGGGCATGCCTGACAGCTTTGAGTTTGTCTGCATGCGTCAACGCTCAGACGGTCACACCTGCCTGGCAGACGTTCGTCAAGCAAACCAAACAGGGACTTGCAACCGACATTCCCGATTACTCATGGGCAGGTTATGCACGCGGGGAGAAAGCGATTCCCGATGCTGCGGGCAAGCGGTTTGATGTCACTGACTATGGCGCCAAGCCTGACGATTTACTTGATGACCGTGATGCGATTCAGAAAGCCATTGATGCAGCTGCTGCCAATGGCGGGGGCGTGGTGTATTTGCCTGCGGGGCGATACCTGGTGAACACCGACTTTGCCGATCGCGGGACGATTCGCATTGAGTCTTCCAACATCGTGCTCAAGGGGGCCGGCTCGCGTGAAGGCGGGACGATCATTCACCAGATTCAGCCGTTTGGCAAAGGTGATCCGTACCAGCTGTCTCGCATGCATCTTGGGGATAATATTCTGCTGATCCATGCACGCTCGGAGGAGCGTCGCCTTTCGAGCATTCCTGTGATCTGCAAGGTGACAGGCGATACACCTGCTCAGGCATTTGATGTGACCGTGGACAACGCGTCGGAGTTGAAGGTTGGGCAGCGCGTGTATCTCTACGCCATGAACAACAAGATCATTGAACGCGAGGTTCAACCTTTTGCCATCGAGCCGGAGTGGACGACGACCACGCAGAATAAAGCCTATATCGTGGAGATTCATCAGATCGCTTCGATCGCTGGCAACAAGGTCACCTTTGCTGAACCCATCCGTTATGACATCTTTGCAAGTGATCAATGGGATCTGCGTGAACACACACCCATCACCAATGTCGGCGTTGAAGACATCAGCTTTATGGGCAACCATTGGCATCACTACAAGCATCACCGTAGCGGTATGGATGACAGCGGCTGGGCAATGATCAAAATCAAAGGCGCCACTGACAGCTATGTCCGTCGATGCAGTTTTCTCAATGTCTCGCAATCGCTGTACATCTCGCTGAGTTCCTATGTCACTGCAATGAACATCACACAGGCAGGTAACACCTCGCATCACTCGCCGCGTATCTCGTTTTACACCTACGGGATTCTCGCAGGTCTGATTGATGACCAGGCTGGTGCGACGCATGGCCCGTCACTGAATGCGGGCACCGTCGGCACGGTGTTCTGGCGATGGAAGGGCGTTGATGGTTCGATCGACTCACATGCCGGTCGCCCGTTCTGCAGCCTGTATGACTGTGTTGATGCAACGCATATCAACTCCTCCGGCGGGCGTCGCAGCTACCCGCAACACCTGCGCAGCCTGATGCTCTGGAATGTGAACATGCACGGCGAAAAACCACAGCATTACGACTTCTGGCGTCCCAAGAGTAACAACGTCTTTGTCATGCCCAAGATCGTTGGCATGCATGGCAGTGAAGTCACCTTCAACCCGGATCATGTTGCACTCGTTGAATCCCAAGGTAAGAAGGTCGTCCCCGAATCACTTTACGAAGCACAACTTGCTTTGCGACTGGGTAAGCTCCCGCAATGGGTCAGCGATGTGCAGCAAGAGCAAAAAGAGTTGGAAGCCAAGCCGTTGGTCAAGTTCTACGACCGCAACGATCCGACATCGCCCACATGGTTCTATCCTCAGACGTTTAACGTCAATGACATGCTCGGCTATCTCACCAAGCTGTCACTGCAGATGATGAAGACCAAGCTCTATACCTATGACATCACCGACAAGAACGCGACCCTTTACACCGATCAGTCGTTTGTGCGTCATACACTTTATGCCTTGATGTGTGCGATTTATCAGCAGCATCAGTCGGATAACACCATCACCGCCAAGCCGGTGAACATCAGCAGCAAGGCGGGTTTTGAGTTTGTCATCACCTCGGGCAAGTTGCGCAAGCCGGCCAGGGATCTGAGTGAGGATGCTTTGGTTGATGCTGCCCGCAAGATGGGGGCTCGGGTTGGGATGACGTTTACACATCAGCAGACGGATGAACAGATTCAGTTTGTCGTCACCGTACCTCAGATGCAATCGCATTAATTGAGACAAGCAACAATCACGAAATCGAAAAAGCCACACGTCAACGGTGTGGCTTTTTTAATGGCTGGGTTTGATGACGTGTGCTTAAAATTCTTCAAGCCAGAAGTCAAAGCGTTTGTTGCCAGCGGTTCCCGAGCGAACCTGGTAATCGGTGAAGGCGCCGTGGCTCATGGCTTTGTCGGTGTAGGTGGTGTTGGGGTCTTCGATGCCTGCGACATAGCGATCACTGCCCAGTGCTTTGGCGTGTCCATCGAGGAAGAGAGTTGGGCGTGTGTGTCGTGATTTTCGGTAATGCCAGGAGGTGTGTTGACTGCTGCTGGTTCCGGCATCACCACCGTTGGCCGCGTCAGAATATTTGGAGTTCCATTTGTATTGGCTGCAGTATTGCAGGGGGAAACCGTTGGGATGTGTGTAGTAGTCAACGGGCAATTGTGATGCTGCAGGCAAGCCGTTGTAGAGTTGGGATTGGTTGCCACCGGAGTAGTAATGCAGTCCCAGGGGGCTTTCGTAACCATTTGCCGGTACGTAGTCCGGTCCGCCATAGACCAGCAGGCCGTAGGTGGTCCCGGGGCGTGGTCCGGTGATGCCTGAACCGGGACAGACTAGTGCGGCAATAAGTTTGCCGTTACCCGAGAAGTGTCCATCTTTATAGACGGGGCCACGTTGCCCACCGAGATACGGAGCCAGAAGCCATTCGTAGGTTCCCCCGTATTTGCCGTTGGTTTTGGTTGAGTCAATTCGAAATGGGAAGCCGCCGTTGTGATCGGTGGTGTAGGCATAAAAACCAACGCCCTGGCTTTTGAGATTGTTCAGACACTTGACCATCACGGTCGTCTCGCGGGCTTTGGACAAGGCGGGTAGGAGTATGGATATCAGTAGTGCCACGATACTGATGACCACCAGCAATTCGATGAGTGTGAAACCATTGCGTTGTGTCTTGGCAAAGGTGCGTTGCATGATGCAATCTCCTTGAATGGGCGACAGGTATCCGTCGACCAGGGCGTCATGAACAAAGTTAAACATACATCACCGCAGGTGCTCGTGTCGATGTTTTTTTATGGCCATCGACATTTACAAATCAGCTGTGCGGATTGGCTACCGATTCGCGAATAATCAATTGATAATCAAGCATCGTCTGCGTGGGTTGTCGATCGGGTTGATCAATTGACTGTTGAAGTAGATTGATCCCTTTCATCGCCATGTCATTCAGTGGCTCGCAAAGCACTGTCATCGGTGGGCGATAGAACTGCAAGGCCGGATTGGCATCCATCCCGATGAGTGACAGATCGCCTGGGATCGACAGATTCAAACCTTCCATGCTCAGGTAAGGCACTTCGTACGTCAGTTCACTGTTGGGCAGGAAGATCGCGGTGATATCCTGTGCCAGCAGTCGTTTGAGTGGCGCCAGTGATGAGCGGAAGAAATTGTAGGCCACGTGGTCTTCGTGGAAGCTGCCCCCCTGTGATTCGATGTACTGCTTCATGCCTGCGGAGAAGTCCAGCGCTTCGTTGCTGGGTTTGGTTGCCAGCATGCCGATGCGTCGGTGACCTTTGGACCAGAAATGTTGGGCCGCGAGGTGACCGCCTTGTTTGCAATTCATATTGACTGATGAGAATGCAGTGATTTCCGGGCGATTGAAGATAACCACGGGGATGGTTTGTGAGATCTCTTTGAGAATCTCCAGTGTTTTATTTTCCCATGCGATGGCAAGAACCGCGTCGAGGTATCGGTCTGTGATGGAGCCGATATTGTGCGTGCCGAAGGTTTCGATGGAGAAACTTTTCTCGGTCAACGCGCGATCCACCCCGACGTTCAGATTGGTGACTTGCAGTCCCATGAAGTGTTCGGGGACAAAGTCCTGCACCACCCCGACGGTACGTTGCCGCACAGCCAGACGAGGCCGAAAGCCTGAAGCCCGAGCCGCGTCCCAGACACGTTGGCGGGTGGCTTTGCCGATGCCTTCGCGGCCGTTGAGTACGCGACTGATGGTGGTCGTGGAGACTCCCAGCTGTTGGGCGAGTTGGTAAATCGAGATGGGCTGTGACTGTGTCATAGGTCTCCGCTGGCTGGGGCTACACAACATTTTAGTTGTGACATTGTCGGAGTCAATCATGAAAGAGCAACAATTGCACAAAAGGGGTTTTTGTAATATGTAAATATCTAAAAATAAATGCCTTAAAAAATAGTAATTTTAATTAACAATTAAGGGTTGATTGAGCAACTGTTGCAACTATGATTAATTGGCCCCAGAAACAGGGGCGGTTTATAACCGAAATTTGAGCCGTTTGGAGTGCTGAAAATGAAAGAACGAAACTGTTGTGTAAAACGTCTTGGGGCGGCTGCATTGAGGATGATGATGGCTTGGGGGGGTGTGTTCTGTTTCGGGAACCAGACGCAGGCACAGTCTCTGGTTCCCGAACAGGCACAGATGCACACTGCGGTGGCAGGCAGTCAAATCAACCTCATCAACGCGATGGATTCGACCAACGGTATGTTTGGCGGGTCATGGAAAATGTCCAAGGTTGGACTGAGTACGGACGTCAAGCCCAAAGCCAAGCTCGGGGGCGCGGTCGTGAAGATGACCGCCCGATCCTGGTCGCGCGGCGCCAAGGGTGATGTCCATGTTGCCAACGGCCTGCCCGGTGAGCCCACGCACCTGGGGGTCTGGGTCTACGTCGATCAAACTTCCAACGTCGGCAGTGTCGGCTTTCAAATCTACGACGGTGAAGGCGAAGCCCTCATGTACAAGACCGAACTCGAAGGTTTTGTCGGGGGGTGGAAATTCATCGAAGCTGACCTTAACGGCAACAAGTATCGTCCCGCATGGAAACAGAAAGACAAGAACGGCAAGTTCGACTATCCCATCAAGGGCATCAACATTTTCTGGTTTGCCAAAGCCCAAGGTCACACCGAATTGATCACCGACGCGTTGATCAGTCTCGATAAACCACAAACCGGTGGCATGCTTCACGCCCAGGCCACCATGCCTGCAACCATCGAGCCGGATGTCAACGCCAGTAGCCAACTCGTTGTCACCAACCCCACCGCGTCCGATGGCAAGGTTCATGTCCAATGGAACATCCAATGCAACAGTGATTATCAGCAACCGGTCTTGCCCGACAGCAAGCATGGCAGTGACATTGCTCAAGGTTGTCCCAGTTGGACGATGTTCGATGGCAAACGCATCAAGCAAAACACGCTCACCGACGCCGTACGTAACAGCCATGCTTCCACGTCTTACGATAAGGCTGGCAAGATCATCGAAGCCTTCCAGGTCATCGATCTGGGGCAGACGCAGAACATCACGCATATCCGCATGACCAACTCCGACGCCAAGTGGACCTGGCAGATGAGCTTTGCTGGTTCGATGGATGGCAACACATGGACGGACTTTGCAGACATGGCTTCAGTGGACATGCACCGCAAATGGGGCACGCAGGATGTCGCGGTCCCAACACCACAAAAGCTGCGGTACTTCCGGATTCGTCATCACAACAATGGACAAGGCGTCAAAAAGATTGCCATGCCTATCACCGTGCAATTGTTCAATGGGACCGATGATGAACAATGGCAGTTCCCCAACGTTGGCAAGCAAATGGCAAGCGGGCAATTCACTGAATCCG
>JBICHS010000225.1:0-8013 GCA_043101135.1 Phycisphaeraceae bacterium JB051 | reverse complement strand
TTGGATCAACGGCAACTCAGCGTCACGGTTGACATGCCCCTGCTCAAAGCGATTGCCTGAGACGGTCACGCCTTTGGTATTACTCACATCCACAGTAACCCCATTGATGCCCAATCCCGGGCCGGCTTTGTTGCCGTAATTAATGAAGGTGTTATCGCGAATGACCACGTTACGATTGGCCAAGCCCTTGGCAGCTGACCGATCCATCGCGGTGTTGCAGATGAACACATTGCTCAGACGGATATTCTCAAAGAGATTGTTGGCAATGGTGAGATTGCGCACCGCAGGGCCTTCGAGGAAGGTGAATTCGTGGCCTGCAAAAATCGCAGGGCCGTTGAGGTTGCGGAACGTGTTATGCTCAATACGAGCATCGGGGCCACGCATGAGTACGCCACGAACGCGATGGTTTTCAAAGACGTTGTGATGGACATAGGCATTCTTGCCACACCGATCCAGATTCAAAACCAGTGTCGGGACAACGCGCTGCTCAACGGGCAAACGAACCGGCGCGATGGCTTTGAAGGGTGGGCCGATCTCCAACTGCGTTTTGAGTTTGCCCACCGGTTCATTGAGTGTCAGCGTCACAGCATTCAGATCATCCTTAAACGCACTGATGTAGGATGATTTGACGGTGACCTGCTGGAGGTATTGACCGGTGTTGCCATCGACGAAAACGAGTCGATCGCCAGGGCGGAAAACCTGAACATGGACCACGAGCGTGGTCGAATCTTTCTGATCCAGCACACGGGCAAATGAACCGCCGATGTTTACCGAGTCATCATCCATGCCCTGGAAGTGGCAGTAGGCGATCTCCGGGCCGACCTTGTTGTACTTGCAATGCACACCATCCGCATTGGTGGTCATCAGTCGATCCGAGCCAGCTGGCGTAGCGATATCACAGTGCAGAATTTTAATCGCATCACAGTCACGCAGAATAAAGCCACAGGATGGTGCGCTGTGCACGGTGACATTCAACGCTGTGCAGTTGGCTGAGTTCTTGAACATCACCGCGCCACGGGCACGCCGGGCAATGATCGCAAACAGGTGATAATTGGGCTTTAAGTCTTCAAGTGTGTTGGAAGTGATATGCATTTGCCAGCGTCGATCGCCCAACGGCTTAAGCGTGTTGAGTCGATACTTGGCGACGACTTCATGATCCAGATGACGCGTCACCGGGTCGAAGATCATCATGCGTCGTGCTTGAAGCTGCTTGTAAAAATCCTCGCGGGATAAGTCCGCGTAGCCATCCTGAATCTTGACGGTAACCAGCTTCTTCTCCAGATCAACGGCCTCAACCAAACCCTGCGTGAACGGCAGTGGGTCATAATCAATCGCCATGCGCTCGATGGTGACATTCTTTGAATCAAGCACCGTCACGCCCTGCTGATACACATCAGTCATAATGAGTTTGGTGCCTGCCTGCCCACGAATCGTGAGGTTTGACGCACTGGCAACCACAAGGTGACCACCTTGCGTCAATTCCTTGGGGACACCGTTTTCATCGGTCATCTCGCGTTTGAAGGTGGCTTCATGCGTCGTTGCCAAACGATAGGTCCCGGTGGGCAACAAAACCACGTGATCCTCGCCATCCTGGGCTTTGGCTGCTTCAATGGCTTTGGCGATGGCAGGACTGTCATCATGGACACCATCACCGACCGCACCAAAGTCGCAGACATTAAACACCTTCGCCTGCAGGGGTAGACATGCACTGACGATGAGCAGCACTGTCACATGTGACAGCTTGGGCAAGTACGTGTGAAGTTTTTTCATGTTGTTGATCTCAGTTAAGGGTCAGATCGAGCGTGATGGGATTGTCATCGGGATTGAGCGTTTGAACGTGGCCGTCATTGAAGACCGCATTGGATCGTTCGTTATGCCAGAACGCACCGATATTGGTTTGCGTGCCATACCAGTTATTGCCGTTGCGGATGGCAAGATGCACAAAACCGGTCGTGGTCAACGCGGAGTTGTTAGGCCCAAGTTCACCAAAAAGCATATGCTTGGAGGGCCCTGCCACATTGCTGTAGCTATCAGGCTTGACCCAGAAAATGTCCGGTGCACTGGAGGCATCAGCAAGCAGATGCGGGGTGATCTCTTTGGTCGGATGTGTACCGGATTGAGCCACACGACCAAAGGCATTTTGTGCATAGGATCGCGCTTCACGGCCATCACCATATTTCACGGTCGACGGACAACTGATCACCGTTGCCTGAGCCAGCTCAATATTCTCATCAAATGTTTGTGGCTTGCGGTCATCACCCAGATAAGGTCGCAGCGTATGCCACCAGACATTTTGATTGAGAATCGCAGCGTTGTCCGGCCCCATGCGTGCAGCAGTAAACCAGTCAAAGTCTGCAGCGTATGCCATTTCACCGTAGCCCATCTGACGCAGGGTTGAAGCGCATTGCGTGGAACGAGCCTGTTCACGAGCTGATCGCAAAGCTGGCAGGAGGATTGAAATGAGCAGACTGATGATGGAAATCACCACGAGTAATTCGATGAGCGTAAAGCCACATCGCGATCTGTTTTTTGTTGTACCGTGCATCAACTTCATGCTTTATTTCCCTTGTTTACAGGGACAAAATCGCGCGATGACTCACCAATGAGCACCTCGCAGATTTCAGGTTCAAGGTGTAGACTCGATAGCGCAGGCTTGCGGTCTGCCAATAGCCATTTCACAGCAAGCTCGACATTGCCCTGTGACGGGCTGGCATTGACGGTGGTCAGTGATGGGATCATCAGCTGACTACGCTCAGGCGCACCAAATGTTCCCACCGCGATATCTCGACCGACCTGAACACCAGCATCATGCAATGCACGATACACCCCCACCGTCGGCTGAGCCGTGACGCAAAACAACGCATCGGGTTTGCCCGACTTATCCTTGAGCATGCGCTGTGTTAGTTCGTAGGCACGTTGCTCGCTGATACTCACTTCAGGCTGATCGTACCGCCAAAGCTTGCCGGTCATGCCACGATCTTTTAGGGCTTTTTCCCAAATGGTAATGCGATGTTCCGTTGAGCCAACTGATCGTTTGACCTGCGTACACAAGGCATCCACACGGCGACAACCACGCGATTGAAAATGCTCAACTAGCCGATCGATGTTGGCAAAGGCACCGCCATCGAGACGAGGATGCCCCATGCAAGTCAGGTCATACCACATGACCACAACGCGGCCGACCATACGTTCAAGTTGTTGTTTAAGCAGTGGTGAGAGTTCGGGGGGCGGGATGATGAAAAAGCCATCAAAATCCGCCCCCAACGTTTCAGTGATGAGCTTGTCATCGCCATGCACATAACCCACCGGCCGAACATTGCCACCCATTTTTTCGACGACTTGATTAATGCGATCCAGCCATTCGAGAAACGCAAAGGATTCCAAAGCAGGCATGATGAAGGCAAAACGCGGCTCGTGACGCTTACTCTTGCGCGGCCTGATAATCTGCATGCGACCGTTTTCAAGCTGCTGAAGTTGACCGGCCTCCGCCAAATGTGCAATGGCTTTGCGAGCAGTCATGTAACTCACCCCCACATCGCTGGCTAACTTCCGCGCGCTGGGGAAGGTGTCCGTGGGGTAGTCGCCCTGCTCGATACGCCGGGTGACCATCTGGGCAATGTCAGTGTATTTGGGTTGCATGTTTTATCTTGCTGCGGACATTTATATCATTTTTAGTATATGCCTGTTTTGGTATAGGTCAACCAAACTGTGAAAAATTTGTCACATTCAAAACGATGTAAAACATCGTCCTTGCGGCCTAAGTCAACGATAAAAAGACGTTAGAAGTATTGCTGTGAATCAGAATTATTCTGCAAGCCGATCGGGGGAGAACTTGGGAAGTGTTGGGTCGTCATAGGGTTTTCGTGCCTGATAATTTTCCAGCCGTGACTGCATGGCTTTGACAAGCTGGGTAAAACCGGCCTGTATCGCCAAGTCGATGGCATGCTGCTGTACGGAGACCGCCTGATCGAACTGCCCTGCCCGGGCAGATGCTGCTGCCAGTGTGTCCAGATAACGAGGCGCACGATTCCCAGTGAGTTTGCAAATGCCGATGGCAAGTTGTTGTGCCCGTTGCCCATTGCGTACACCGGCGCCCGGTGAGGTCGACAAAATCCATGCCCAGTAATTAATTGACTCCACGGAAGCACTTTGCTTTTGTCCTGCGGACTTGGCATACCACTTGACTGCAGCAGCAATCTGCCCACGTTTTTGAGCGATCACCCCCATGCGTTGATAGGCCTCCGCGGCAATCGTTGGATAGGCCTGTGCCCCCTGTTCATATGCAGCCAAGGCATCGGCATGATGCCCCATGCCTTCCAGTGACCGTGCATTGGCCATCCAGCCCTGGGCCGAATGAAGAAAACGCTGCTGTGCTTTGTAAACCTCAACCGTCTTCTGAAAGTAAGGTGCTGCGGCAGGCAGATCACCTGCTTGTTCCAAGGCGATCGCTTTGCCAAAGAGCGCCCGCCGATCATCGGGCACCTGCGCCAACACCACATCAAAATGCGTGACTGCCTCAACCGGCTTGCCCAACTCCATCATGAGTTGGCCCATGTTCAGGCGTGGCTCAATCGCATCAGGTGTCCGACGGATCGCTTCGTCCATCAATGCTTTGACCTGATCAATCTCACCACGCTGGCGTAGGATCAAAGCAAGATTATTCCGAGCAAGCCATGCATCAGGATTGGTTTTGATTGTCGCCCGCCAAAGCGATTCAGCGTTGGTGTAATGCAATGTCTGCATCATCGACAAACCGACATACACCACCAGTAACGCGATCGCAGCAAAACGCACACGCTTGAACAACCGACTCAAAAGCAAAGCCATCAACACGCAAAAACCAATGCTCGCGTGATACTGAAAGTGATCAGCGACGAACGAATATCGAAACGGGAAGACATTCACAAACCCTAGTGCCGGGAACAACGTCCCCACAAAACACAATAGACATGCAGCAATCGTGCGTTTACCGGTTTCCACAGCATAAACCACACTGCCAAACAGCACCGCCAGAACACCGAGTGGGAATAACCACTGCCACCAGATGTCCGATGCCATCTCCCAGCGTGGGTAGACAAAACTCAGGTCCATCGGCAAAAGCAACTTGCCTGCATAGAAACTCACCACACGACCGGCAAGCAAAAAACGTTCGACCGCATCATGACCCCATTCGTGACCTTGAGCACCGACATGCGTTTTTTCAAGCCATGCAGTAAGTAACCCCATGCAGATCCCAATGGCGAAAAACGGCAATGTCGGCAGAAAGTCCGTCTTGAACTTAAGCCGACCACGCTGTTGCCAAAGAATCACCAGCATCGCAGCAGGCAGCGTCAACACCACCGTCTTACTAAGCAAAGCCAACACGAATAGACCAAACGCCAAGAGCCAATGGCGCCAATGACGTGATTGATCAAACCGCAAATACAGATGAGCTGCAAAGAGATAAAACAAACATGACAGAACGTTTTTGCGTTCAGTGATCCATGCCACCGACTCGACCTGCACGGGATGTAGCGCAAAAATTCCTGCTGCTATCCAGGCCCAATACCGTGGCATCTTGAGTTTGAGCAACAGACGCCAAAGCAGCAAGCAACTGCCGATATGCAGCAGGACGTTGATGACATGATATCCCGTGGGGTGCAGGCCCCACGCGCGATACTCCAACCAAAACGAGGTATGGACCATCGGGTAATACTGCGGGATGGAATGTGGGGAAAACCAGATATCTGCCAACCCGCCAACATGGGTCAAGGTCGCATTATGCGTGACATAGTAATCGTCATCCCAGATATAACCGCATTGCAAAACGGGAACATATGCCAGCAACGTCAACGTGATGAGTAATAACGCATAACGTTGATCAACAAGTTTCTGGTTCTGAGCATTGTCAAGTGTCTGGTTCATTGCGGTTTCGAATCGCGCTAAACCGCAAGCGGTTTTCTGTCAGTGGCGCCATTGGATCAGATATCAAAGTACATGCAGAACTCATACGGGTGCGGGCGGATGTCCAGTTGGTTGACTTCGTTTTCACGTTTGTACTGGACCCAGTACTTGATCACGTCTTCGGTGAAGACACCACCTTGAAGCAGGAACTGGTGATCTTCCTCCAATGCGACCAATGCCTGATTCAACGAACGCGGCGTGCTGTTGACACCTGCAAGGTCTTCGTCGGACATCATGTCCATGGAGATGTCCAGCGGGTCACCCGGGTCGATTTGATTTTGAATCCCGTCGATCGCTGCCATGAGCATGGCTGAGAAACCCAGGTACGGGTTACACGACGAGTCAGGACAACGGAACTCCAGGCGACGTGTTTCTTCGGTGCGTGAGTAAACCGGGATACGGATGGCAGCTGAGCGATTACGTGATGAATACACCAGGTTCACCGGAGCTTCATAACCGGGAACCAATCGCTTGTAGCTATTGGTGGTTGGGTTGGTGAACGCGCAAAGTGCACGAGTATGTTTGAGCAAACCGCCGATGGCATAGAGCGCGGTTTTGGACAAGCCCCCATAGTGTCGGCCGGAGAAGACCGGTTCGTCACCCTTCCACATGGAAAAGTGCGTATGCATGCCTGACCCGTTATCCATAAACAGCGGCTTGGGCATGAAGGTCGCGACCTTGCCATAACGTGCAGCCACATTTTTGACCACGTACTTGTAGTACATGCAGGTATCAGCCATGTGCAGCAGGTCTTGGAAACGCAGATCGATTTCAGCCTGACCGCCGGTTGCCACTTCATGATGATGGCCTTCGACAGCGATGCCCATCTGCTGCATTTTTTCGACCATCTCGGTCCGCAGATTTGCACCACGATCCACCGGTGACATGGGGAAGTAACCTTCCTTGAGTCGAATCTGATTGCCGAGGTTGCTCGGGTCTTTGCGACCACTGTTCCAGATACCTTCTTCAGAGTCCACGCGGTAGGTTGCTTCGTTGACGGTCTGGTCGTACCACACGTTGTCGAAGACGAAAAATTCCATTTCCGGAGCGAACATCGCGCGATCAGCAATGTCAGTGGACAGCAGGTATTTCTCAGCCTTGCGGGCAATGGATCGCGGGTCGCGGGAGAATTCCTTTTTGGTCACCGGGTCCTTGATGTCACAGATGACCGACAACGTCGGATGCTCAAGGAACGGATCAATGTGCGCGGTCTCAGCAACAGGGACCAGGAGCATGTCGGTTTCGTTGATGGCATTCCAACCACGGGTTTCCGAACCATCAAAACCAAAGCCATGCTCAAAGGAGTCTGCTTTAAATTCGCTTGCAGGATAAGTCACATGCTGCCATATCCCAGGAAAGTCCATGAAGCGACAGTCAATGTATCGTACTTTCTGATGTTTGATCAGTTCCATCACTTCTTGGGGTGTCATGGCAAATCCTCTCAATGACATAGCGTATCAAGCGCTGAATTCAGTTGCCTGATGATACCGCCGAAGTGGGTTTGTTGCATGTCGGGCAGGTGAAAATCAATGCAACCAAACATCCGTCAAATGCACACGCACAAACCAGCGTTGCGTCGCAACGCGGCTATTTCCAATTGATCGAAAGCAAGTGACTCAGACAAAGTTATTTCTGGCCGACGATGGTGATCCCCAGCTTGTCAGCTAAGGCGATGAGCTTGTCCTTCTCAGCCATGATGACTTTCCCAGCCTGCAGGACCATACAGGTCGCCCCGTGTTCCTTGAGAAGCTCGATGGTTCGCATGCCCACGGTGGGAACGTCGATGCGCATGTCGTGTTTTTCATGAGCCCCTTTGAGCATCGTCCAACCGCCCTTGCGACACAGCTGTCCTGCACGCTGGATCATGCGATCGGTTCCTTCGATGGCTTCGACAGCGATGACCATGCTCCGATGGACTGCCAGCGATTGGCCGATGTCCAGACGACTGATATCGCAGACTTTGTCCCAGCCGTAACGGATGTCCGCCCATTGGGCTTCGGTGGGTTGATGTTGGGTCATGACGCCTTCGTCTGCCACGGCTTCGGGGATGAAGGTTGTCTGATCCATGAG